>CAZBWP010000017.1:0-19494 GCA_964495295.1 uncultured Rhodospirillaceae bacterium
GTTCCACCTTGCGGAGCCCGCAACACATGTCCGGGTTGCCGTACCAGAGGATGCCGTCGGCATCCAGGGCGTCGGTGCGTTCGGGATCAGGAAACACGGTGCGGACGTCGGTGAGCCCAAGCCGCTCCGTCAGCCGATCGCGATACCGCAGGGTCTCGCCGAACAGCTTCTCGGTGTTGAGAAAGATGACCGGCGTCGACGGCGCGATGGCGGCGACCATCCACAGCAGCACGGCGGCGTCGGCGCCGAAGGACGACACCAGGGCGATGCGCCCGGGAAACTCGTCCTGGAGCATGGCCGCGAGCAGCGTCTCGGCGTCGCTGGTGGCATGCCGGCGGCTCAGGGCTTCGGCGCGCAGCACGTGATGCGGCCGCCCGTCGCCGGCTTGCTGCCGGGCGGCGCTGGCTTCGCTGGGGCTCATTCGGCGGCTTGCCGCAGGCGGCGCAGCGCCGCCGCCGGGCGTCTGGCGTCGGCGGCCGGCTGGTAGACGACGGAAAAGCGCGCCATCTCCACAGCCCAGGTGGCCGCCGCGTCGGCGTCGTCGATCTCCAGGGCATCGAAGCCGCAGCGCACCATGAACAGCAGCTGATCGCGCAGCACGTCGCCGACGGCGCGGAGTTCGCCGGCGTAGCCGTAGCGCTCGCGCAGGATGCGCGCCGTCGAGAACGCGCGGCCGTCGCGAAAGGTCGGGAACGGCAGGGCGATGAGTTGCAGGCGCCCGATGTCCTCGGCGATGCTCTCGGCAGGTTCGCCGGCGCCGAGACGCACGCCGAGCGGCGCGTTGCGAGCCAGCAGCGTGTCGCGTTCCGCCGCCCAGCGCTTGCTCGAGACGAGCACCGGACCGCCGGCGGGCAGTGGCGCCTCGTCGTCGACGGCCTGCCAGGCGTCCTCGACGACGCGTCCGTCCTTAACGATCGGCATAGAGGGCCTCCTTGAACGGCTGCAGGCCGATCCGGCGATAGGTGTCGAGGAAGCGTTCCCCGTCCGCACGCCGGGCGAGATAGGTGTCGACCAGGGTGTCGATGGCGTCGGGCACATCGTCGTAGGGGATCGCCGGACCGACGAGATCGCCGAGTGCGGCGGTCTCCGTCGCATCTCCCCCCAAGGTGATCTGATAGAACTCCTCGCCCTTCTTGTCGACGCCGAGGATGCCGATGTGGCCGACGTGATGGTGGCCGCAGGCATTGATGCAGCCGGAGATCTTGATCTTGAGTTCGCCGATGGTGCGGCCGCGCGCCGCCTCGCCGAACCGCTCGGCGATGCGCTGCGCCACCGGGATCGAGCGGGCGTTGGCGAGGGAGCAATAGTCCAGGCCGGGGCAGGCGATCATGTCGGTGACCTGGCCGATGTTCGGCGTCGCCAGGCCGATCGGCAGCAGGGCCTGCCAAAGCGCATGCAGGTCGCGCTTGCGGACGTGCGGCAGCACCAGATTCTGCTCGTGCATCACGCGAACCTCGTCCAAGGAATAGCGCTCGGCGAGATCGGCGACCGCATCCATCTGGTCGGCCGTGGCGTCGCCGGGCACGCCGCCGATCGGCTTGAGCGACAGCACGACGATCGCGTACCCCGGCGCGCGATGCGCCACCAGGTTGCTCTCGGCCCAGGCGTCGAACGCCGGATCGCGCTCGCGCGCCGCCTGGAAGGCGCGCTCGTCGTCCGCGTCCGGCGCCGCGAATGCGGGGGGCGCGAAGTAAGCGAGAATCCGCTCCAGTTCACCGGGCGGCAGCTCGACGGGGCCCTCGCGCAGGTGCTGCCACTCGTCCTCCACCATCTCCGCGAAGCGTTCGGCGCCGACGGCTTCGACCAGGATCTTGATCCGTGCCTTGAAGATGTTGTCGCGCCGGCCGAGCAGGTTGTAGACGCGGAGGATGGCCTCCAGATACGAGAGCAGATGCGCCTTCGGCAGGAACGGGCGAATGACCTTGCCGATGTAGGGCGTGCGCCCCTGGCCGCCGCCGACGATTACCTCGAAGCCGACCTCGCCCGTGTCGTTCCGCACCAGCCTGAGCCCGATGTCGTGGACGAACACGGCGGCGCGGTCGTTGGGCGCGCCGGTCACCGCGATCTTGAACTTGCGCGGCAGGAACGAGAATTCCGGATGCAGGGTCGACCATTGCCGAATGATCTCGCACCAGACGCGCGGGTCCTCGATCTCGTCGGCTGCGGCGGCGGCGAACGGATCGGCGGTGACATTGCGGATGCAGTTGCCGCTGGTCTGAATGGCATGCATCTCGACGTCGGCCAGAGCCTGGAGAATGTCCGGCGTGTCTTGCAGGGCCGGCCAGTTGTACTGGATGTTCTGGCGCGTCGTGAAGTGGCCGTAGCCACGATCCCAGCGCCGGGCGATCATCGCCAGTTGCCGCATCTGCCGCGAGGAGAGCTGGCCGTAGGGAATGGCGACCCTGAGCATGTAAGCGTGGAGCTGCAGATAGAGGCCGTTCATCAACCTGAGCGGCCGGAACTGGTCTTCCGTCAACGCGCCGCTGAGTCGCCGCGCCGTCTGTTCGCGGAACTGGGCGACGCGATCGGCGACGAGGGCGGCATCGAATTCGTCATAGCGGTACATGGTGGCTTTCCTGGGTGGCTTTCCTGCGGGGCTGTCCAGCCTGCCGATTCAGTGCGACTGCGGGCCAACGGAGCGTTCGATTGGGCGGGCGACGGCCGCGCGAAAATCGGCGGCGACCGTTGGTCCGGCGGCGCGCACCGCCTCGCGGAAGCGCTGCGGCCGGATGCCAGCGGCATCGGCATCGGCGACCACGTCGATCAGGTACGGGGCGACGACGAGACAGTCCTTGACCGCCGCTTCCGCTTCCGCGAGGCGGGCGGCGCCGGCCTCCTTGCCGGCGACGATTTCGCCATCCGCCAACCGATCGGACCAGCCGCCGGCCGGCGTCCGGTAGAGGACGACCCCATCGGTCAGCCGGTTGGCGGTGACAACCTGTCCAAGCACCGCCCCGCTCTTGCCGTCAGACCGCGGCACGCTGGGCCTCCGCCGCCAGCTCGCCGCCGCCGCCGACCAGGACGTCGCGCCCAGCGACGCAGAGGAAGATCGGGAAGTGTCGCATCGGCTCACGCTCTCTCCGGTGGGTTCGCCGCGGGGCGAACCGTATTTACATACCAGGGTCGCTAAAATAACGCCTGCAATCCTACAGCAGTGTACAATATCATCATATTACAAAATCTTTTAGTTTTTTTATTCCGCCTCCGCTGAGGGTTTGCGCTGCCGCCCCGCAAGCGCTATAGGCGCGACCTTGGCGTGCGCTCCGCCGCCGGATACTCGCGAAACGAAAGGATCGTTCGACCCGTGCCATCCGTAGGCCGAGCGTCCCGTGCTCTCGTCGTGCCCGTCATTGCGATGGCGGTGGTGGTGGCGGGCTCCAACTGGCTCGTCCAGTTTGCGCTCAACGACTGGCTGACCTGGGCGGCATTTTCCTATCCGGTGTCCTTCTTCGTCACCGACCTGACCAACCGCCGGCTCGGCGCCGGCGCGGCGCGGCGTGTCGTCATCATCGGCTTCGCGGTGGGCGTGGTGGCTTCGATCCTGCTCGCCACCCCGCGCATCGCCCTGGCGTCGGGAACCGCGTTCTTCATCGCGCAGATGCTGGACGTCCGCATCTTCGACCGGCTGCGCGACCGCGTCTGGTGGCTGCCGCCGCTGGTCTCGTCGATGCTCGCCTCGGCCGTCGACACGCTGCTGTTCTTCGCCCTGGCGTTTGCCGGCACCGGCCTGCCGTGGACGACCTGGGCGCTCGGCGACTTCGCCGTCAAGGTGCTGATGGCACTCGTGCTGCTCGTGCCGTTCCGCGGACTGATGCGCTGGACCGCCCCGACGCGCGCGGATCGCGCATGAGAGTCTGCGCGGATCGCGCTCGATCCGGGAACGGCCGCTGCGTCAGTAACGCCCGCCGGTCTTGAAGATGTAATTGCGGAGCTGCTGGAAATCCAACATCTGCAGGTCGTAGAGCATCTCCAGCGCCTCGCGCTTCTCGATGACCTCGACCACCTTGCCGTCGGTGATCACGGGCAAGTGGCGCACGCCCAGTTCGGTCATGCGCTGCACCGCCGTTTCGATCTCGTCGTCGGGGGAGCAGGTGACGACATCCAGCGTCATGATCAGTCGAACCGGCAGTTCCAGCGCCCCGGCGCCGCGCTCACCGATGGCATGGACGATGTCGCCGAGGGACACGACCCCCGCCACGTGATCCTCGGAATCGCACACCACGGCAATGCCGGCGCGCTTCTTTTCGAACATCCGGGTGATGGACAGCACCGTGTCGTCGGGCCCGACCCTGACAAACCCTTTGGTGTGGCCGCTGAGCAGCCGTTTGACCTGCATGCCGCAGCTCCGTCGCTGATCGTCCAGTGGATCGGACCCGACGCTAGGTTCCCAAGCGCCAGATCCGTCGATCCACCAAGCCAATGGTCTCGTGGTTCGGACACCACGGCCCGCACCATGGCGCGCTGTCTAGCCCCATTCGCACCTGCACACAAGCCCTTACCCGAGCAGGGACTTGCCGCCGGCGAGGACGGGGGCCCTGTGCCGCGACGCGCCCCGACGGGCGCGCCGTCTTGCTGGCGCAACGCGAAGCAACCGCTTAAAAGCAGGACATGATCCTCCGCAACGCCGCCGTTGTGCTTGTCGTCGCCGCCGTGCTCGGGCTGACCGAGGCGGGTCGCTCCGCCGTGACCGCCGCAGCGGGCTGGATCCACAACGGCTTCGTTGCGGTGTTCGTCGACGCGAGCAGCTTCGTCGCCGGCTGCTTCTGAGGCCGCCGCCGCTACTCCGCACTGTTACGGGCAACGGCCGCGCGGGCGGCATCGACCAGGGCTTGGCCATCGAGCCCGTTGCCGTTTGCCTCGACGATCCAGCGGGCGACGACCGCTTCGCCGGCGACGTCGAACTGCGCCTTGGTCGGACCATCCAGGGCGATCACCTCGCCGCCCGACGCTCTCTGCGCCGCCTTGCCCGGAGCCTCGATGCTGTCCCAGAGGCGGCCCACCTCCTCGGCGATCATCGGGCCGGCGTTGGCGTCGATCACCGCCCGCAAGTCGTCGGGCAGGGTTTGGTAACGCTGCTTGTTCATGGCGAAGAGAAACACCGAGGTGCCGAACCGCGAGCCATCGGCCCCTTCGACGGAATACCGGGTCAGATCCTGCAGCTTGAGCGGCAGCATGATCTCGAACGGCACCAGCGCGCCGTCGACCACGCCCTTCGACAATGCCTGCGGCAGCGCCGGCACCGGCATGCCGACGGGCTCCGCTCCCCAGACGTCGATCATCAGCGCGCCGGTACGCGAGGGCGTGCGCAGCTTCAGGCCGCGGACGTCGGCGAGGGCGCGGACCGGCCGGGTGCGCAGGTGCAGGGCGTTGCCGGCGTGGACGTGGACCAGGATCGGCTTCAGGTCCACGTAATCGTCGGCGAGCAGCGCGAACGTTTCCTGAATGGCCAGGTTGGTTGCCCGCGCGCTGCCGCCGTGGATGGTCGGCAGCTCGAAGACCTCGGAGCGCGGGAACACGCCCGGCGTGTAACCGATCAGGGTCCAGACGATATCCGCCGTGCCGTCGCGGACCTGTCGGTAGAGCTCCGGCGGCCGGCCGCCAAGGGTCATCGACGGAAACACCTTGATCTGGATGCGGCCCTGGGACTGCGCCTCGACGCGCTTCGCCCACGGCTCGATGAACCGTGTATGCGTAGCCGAGGTGGGGCTGAGGAAGTGGTGGACCGTCAGCGTCACGTCCTGTGCCTGCGCCGACGACGCGGCGGCGAGGCCTAGTGCCACCCCGGCCAAGCCACGAAGCACACGTCTCATGGAATCCTCCGCGGTTGCGGTGTCGCCGGGGGACGCATTTGCGTCTCGGCGCGAGGTGGGGTCTTATGTCATGGTCGCAAGAGACCGGCAACGATCGGTCCCGGCAGGGAGGAAGAGATGACCGAAGACATCCTGTGGCGGCCCTCGCCTGACCGCATCGCGGCCGCCAACCTCACGGCGTTCATCGCCATCGTCAATGCGCGCTGTGCCGCCAACGTCTCGGACTACGCCGCGTTGCACGCGTGGTCGCTGCGTGACCGGGAGCGGTTCTGGCGGAGCGTCATTTCGTTTGCCGGCCTCGTGGCCGAAACCTGGGGCGAAACGACGCTGGTCGATGGCGAGCGGTTGCCGGAGGCGCTTTTCTTTCCCGAGGCGCGGCTCAACTACGCGGAAAACCTGCTCCGCCGCCGCGACGACAGCGAGGCGCTCGTCTTCTGGGGGGAGGACAGGGTGCGCCGCCGCTTCAGCTGGCGCGAACTCTACGACGCCGTTTCCCGGCTTTCGCAGGCACTGCGCGCCCATGGCGTGGTGCCGGGCGATCGCATCGCCGGCTACCTTCCCAACATGCCGGAAGCGATCATCGCCATGCTGGCGTCGGCGAGCATCGGCGCCACGTGGTGCTCGTGTTCGCCCGACTTCGGCGTGCAGGGGGTGCTGGACCGCTTCGGCCAGATCGCGCCGAAGGTGCTGTTCGCGGTCGACGGCTATTTTTACAACGGCAAGGCCCACGACTGCCGCGACAAGCTGAAGAGTCTTCTCGGCACACTGCCATCGGTCGAACACACCGTCGTGGTGCCCTATGTGGAGCCGGCGCCGGACCTGTCGGGCATCCCCGGCGGCGTCCTGCTGGACAGCTTCGTTGCGGGCTTCGCCGTGACCGACATCGCTTTCGCCCAGCTCCCGTTCAACCACCCGCTCTACGTGATGTTCAGTTCGGGAACGACGGGCGTTCCCAAGTGCATCGTTCACGGCGCCGGTGGCACGTTGCTGAAGCAGACCTCCGAGCACGTCCTGCACTGTGACGTCAAGGCCAACGACCGCGTGTTCTATTTCACCACGTGCAGCTGGATGATGTGGAACTGGCTGATCGGCGGCTTGGCGGCGGAAGCGACGCTGCTGCTCTACGACGGCTCGCCGTTCCACCCCGATGGCAACGTGTTGTTCGACCTCGCCGACGCCGAGCGGATGACGCTGTTCGGCACCTCGGCCAAGTACCTGGACGCCGTCAACAAGGCCGGGCTGGTGCCGATGCGGACCCATGGTTTAGGCAGCCTGCGGACGATGACGTCGACCGGCTCACCGCTGGCGCCGGAGACCTTCGATTTCGTCTACGCGGCGATCAAGCGCGACCTGCACCTCGCGTCGATCTCCGGCGGCACCGACATTCTCGGCTGTTTCGTCATCGGCAATCCCATCGCCCCGGTCAGGCGCGGCGAGATCCAGTGCGCCGCGCTCGGCATGGCGACGGACGTCTTCGACGACCGCGGCCGGCCGGTCCGGGGCGAGAAGGGCGAGCTGGTCTGCACCCAGGCGTTTCCATCCCTGCCCATCGGCTTCTGGAACGATGCCGACGGCAGCCGCTATCGCGCCGCCTATTTTGAGCGTTTCCCTGGAGCCTGGCACCACGGCGACTACGTCGAGATCACCGACCACGGCGGTTTCGTCATCTACGGCCGCTCCGACGCGACGCTCAATCCCGGCGGCGTGCGCATCGGCACCGCCGAGATCTACAGGCAGGTGGAGAAGCTGGACGAGGTCCGGGAATCCCTGGTGATCGGCCAGGACTGGGAGGGCGACGTGCGGGTCGTGCTGTTCGTCGTGCTGCGTGAGGGGCTGAGCCTGAACGACCACCTGGCCGCCCGGATCAAACAGGAGATCCGCAGCAACTGCACGCCGCGGCACGTGCCGGCGAAGATCGTCCAGGTTGCCGACGTGCCGCGGACCAAATCCGGAAAGATCACCGAACTGGCCGTCCGGGACGTCGTCCATGGCCGCCCCGTGCACAATGTCGAAGCGCTTGCCAACTCCGAAAGCCTGGACAGCTTCAAGGATCTGGAGGCGTTGCGGAGTTGAGTCCCGTCAGCCGTCGTTCGCCGGCTTGCCCGTGCGCAGCTGCTTGATCGTTGCCCGGCGGCGCTTGCTGTCGAGGCGTGCCCGCCGGGCCGCCGCGGTCGGCCGAGTCGGCGTCCGCGCCGGTGGCGGACTGGCGGCCCGGCGAATCAGGTCGATGAGCCGGGCGAGCGCGTCCCGGCGGTTCTGTTCCTGCGTGCGGTGGCGCCGCGCCGTGATGATGAGCACGCCGTCGTCGGTCATCCGCCGGCCGGCGATCCGCGCCAGCCGGTCGCGCACCTGGTCCGGCAGCGTCGGCTCGATCCGCGTGTCGAAGCGCAACTGCACCGCCGTCGCCACCTTGTTGACGTTCTGGCCGCCGGGCCCGGAGGCGCGCAGGAACGTCTCCTCGATGGCGCGCTCGTCGATGGCGATGCGATCGGTGATGCGGATCATGACGGGTTGACCGTAGCGGGTTCCGCGCACCACGTCATCGATCGGCATTGGGACATCACGGAGTGGCGGCTTGGAAGGCAACGGCATCGAGCCTCCCGTCGAAGTCTGGCGCGGCTGGTCCCGCGTCGACGCGGAAGATCATGCGCTGGTGCTGGTGGCCATGGGCATCCGCTGTCGGTTGCGGCGGGAAAACGGGGCGCTGACGCTCGTCGTGGCGGCCGAGGATGCGCCGCGGGCGCGCCAGCAGCTCGATCTCTACGCCTGGGAGAACGGCACGGCGACGGTTGCGCCGGGCGCCGGGCACGTCCACGCGGGCGGCGTCGAGGCGGCGGTGCTGTTCGCCGCAACGCTGGTTTTCGTCCACATGTGGGCGCAGCGCGGCGCCTTCGGTCACGACTGGTTCTCCGCGGGCGCCGCCCAGGCCGGGATGATCCTCGAGGGCGAGTGGTGGCGGACGCTTACCGCACTCGGGCTGCACGGCGACGCCGGGCACCTGATGGGCAACATCACCTTCGGCGCGCTGTTCGGCGTTCTCCTGGCGCGCGCGTTGGGTGCCGGGCTGACTTGGTTCGCCGTGCTGCTGGCCGGCGCGGCGGGCAACGCCCTCAATGCCTGGCTGCAGTCCCCCCAGCACACGGCGGTGGGCGCGTCCACCGCCGTGTTCGCGGCACTCGGCATGCTCGCCGGCCTGATGCTGCGACGCCAGCGTGATCGCTGGCGACGCGGCCTACGCCGCTGGACGCCGCTGGCCGCCGGGCTGATGCTGCTCGCCTGGATCGGCGTCGGCAGCGAACGGACGGATGTGGGCGCCCATCTGGCCGGCTTCGCCGCTGGTGGCCTCGCCGGCGTCGCGTTCAGCGTCGTCGAACACCGGCTGCCACGCGGCTTTCGGCCCCAGGCGGCGTTCGGGGCGGGCGCGCTCTGCCTGTTCGCGCTGGCATGGGTGCAGGCGTTCGGCGGCTGAGCCCGCCCGTCGCGGAGTTCGCCTCAAGCGGCGAAGGGCAGGACGACGGTGGCGCGCAGCCCGCCCTCCGGCCGATTGGTGAGGGTCACATCGCCACCGTGGGCGCGGACGGCGGCGCGGACGACGGCCAGACCGAGTCCGACCCCGCCGGTCTCCCGCGAGCGCGACGCCTCGCCGCGAACGAACGGCTCGAACACCCGCTCGCGATCCGCGTCGGTGAGGCCGGGGCCATCGTCGTCGATGGTGACGATCACCGCGTCCGCGTCGACCGCCGCCGCAACCCGGGCGGCGTGGCCGTATTTGATCGCGTTGTCGATCAGGTTGGTGAAGGCCCGCTTCAAGGCCGCGGCCCGCCCGCGGATCGCCATGCGCTCGGGCCCGGCGTACTGAACGGCGGCACCCATGTCGGCGGCGTCGGCGCAGACGGCGGAGAGCAGGGCCGCGAGGTCCAAGGCCTGCGGACGCTCGCGCGCCGGATCGTCGCGGGCGAACGCCAACGTCGCCGCGACCATCGCCTCCATCTCGGCGAGATCGACCAGCATCTTTTCGCGCTGTGTCGGATCCTCGACGAACTCGGCCCGAAGCCGCATCCGGGTGATCGGCGTGCGCAGATCGTGCGAAATGGCGGCGAGCATCTGCGTCCGGTCGAGGACGAAGCGCTGCAGGCGCTGCTGCATGGTGTTGAACGCCCGCGAGGCGGTCCGCACCTCGCGCGGGCCGGTCTCGGCCAGCGCGGGTGCGTCGACGTCGAGACCGAGTCGCTCGGCGGCGCCGGCGAGTGTCGTCAGCGGCCGGGCGGCGCGGCGTACGGCCCACACGGTGACGGCAAGGGCAACGAGGGTTACGGCACCGATGAACAGGAAGGGGCGGGACGTCCAGACCGGTCGCGGCACCAGATACAGGGTGCCGAAATTCAGCCACGTGCCGTCCGCGAGCGCGAGCGAACCGAGCAGGATCGGCGACTCGGGCGTGAGGTCGGCCGGCGGCTGGTCCGCTCGCGGCCGGAAGCGGCGCCCCCTGACGTCCGGCAGCGCCGCCTCGCGCAGCTTCGGATCAATGTCACCGAAGCGCCGGATCGCCAAGCGCAGCCGCCGGTCGTCGTCGAGTGCGAGTTCGTCACGTAGCGTGCCGCGAATCAGCCGCGTCCGCCAATCGACGTCCTCGGTCTCGATCCACGGGCGCTCCGATAAGATCAGCCGCACGCCCCGGCGTCCCTGGGCGCGGAGGATGCGACGGCGCTCCGCTTCCGGGCTCTGCTCCAGCTGCTCCGTGACGCGGGTGATCTGTTCGGCGAGCAGCCGGCCGCGGGCGCTGACCAGGAGGTTCGCGCGCTCGCTGGTGTAGACGGCGAGGCTGA
Source organism: uncultured Rhodospirillaceae bacterium (assembly GCA_964495295.1). Lineage (GTDB taxonomy): Bacteria > Pseudomonadota > Alphaproteobacteria > Rhodospirillales > Defluviicoccaceae > CAZBWP01. Next base: position 10,637 of record CAZBWP010000017.1, read on the forward strand.
TCAGGTTGGTCAACAGGAGCGCGATCAGCACCACCAGGACGGTGCGGCCGACCAGCGTGTCGGGCCACAGGCGCGGGGGCCGCATCAGCCGCGCTCGACCGCCGGGGTGAACATGTAGCCGCCACCCCGCACCGTCTTGATGCGCCGCGGTTCGCGGGGGTCGTCCTCGATCTTGCGGCGCAGTCGGCTGACCTGGACGTCGATGCTGCGATCGAACGGCTGGAAGTCGCGGCCGCGCACCAGGTCGAGCAACTGGTCGCGCGACAGCACGCGCCCCGGCCGCTGGGTGAACGCCGCGAGCAGGCCGTATTCGCCGGTGCTGAGCGTCACCAGCACGCCCGCGGGATTGGTCAGCTCCCGCTTCTCCAGGTCGAGGCGCCAGCCGTCGAACGTCACGGCACGGCCGGCGGGCTCGCCGAGCGCCGCCGCCGGGCCGCCACCGGCCTCGCCGGCGCGGCGCAGCACGGCCTTGATCCGGGCCAGCAGTTCGCGTGGGTTGAACGGTTTCGCCAGGTAGTCGTCCGCCCCCATCTCCAGGCCGACGATGCGGTCGATGTCGTCGCCCTTGGCCGTCAGCATGATCACCGGCAGGGCCGACGCCGCCCGGATTTCCCGGCAGAGGATCAGTCCATCATCGCCCGGCAGCATCAGGTCGAGGATGACGAGATCGATCGCCCGATCGCCGAGCGCTAGGCGCAAGGCTCGTCCATCGGCGGCGGTGGAGACGCGAAACCCTTCCCGCGAGAGGTAGCGGCCGAGCAGGTCGCGGATCTCGCGGTCATCGTCGACCACCAGGATGTGGGGCTTGGTCTCCATCGCCGGCACCTTATACGCGTTCGGTAGCGCCGCTCGAACATTCGTGTAACCGACCGTAACGAAGCGCGGGTCTGCAACAAACTGTTACATAAAGGCCGGGCCGCCGACATCCGGCCGTTACACGGCGGGGGCACACTGAAAGCATGAGATGGACGGGCGATCACCGCCTTGTCCCGGCTGCAAGAGGAGAGACATCATGTTCCGCAATCGACTTTTGAGCACCGCCGCGCTTGCCGTTCTCGGTTTCGGCCTGATTGCCGCGCCCGTGGCGGCCGCCGGTTGGGGTGGCGCGAAGGGCGGCGGTGACCGCGGCGCGCGCATGTTCGAGCGCTACGATACCGACGGCGACGGCAAGATCAGCCGCGAGGAGTTCGAGCAGGCGCGGGCGGCGCGTTTCGCCACGGCCGATGCCGACGGCGACGGCGCGGTCACCGTGCAGGAGTTCATGACCTACGCAGAGGCCCGCCGCGTGGAGCGGCTGACGTCGATGTTCGAGCAACTCGATACCGACGATGACGGCGTCCTCTCCGCCGAAGAGCTCGATCGCCGCGCTGATGCCATGTTCACGCGCCTCGATCGCGACGGCGATGGCGTCGTGACAAAGGAAGACCTGCCGCAACGTGGCGCCAAGCGGGGCGAACGGGGCCCGATGCGCGGCGATCAAGGTCCCGGCCCGGGCCCGGCTCGCTGATCGGGGCGGACGTCCACCGACTGTTCAACGCCGACTATTCAATGACATGCGGCCGGCCTAAGCGGCCGGCCGTAGCGTCCGCTCGCCGCTGGCGATCATGACCGCGGCGTGATACACACTTCCCCATGAGCCGATCCGGACGCGACTTGCATCGCCGCCGCGCCACGCGTGCGTTCGCTCTCATGGCGTTGCTCTTCCTCTTCCTGGGCGCGGGAGGGGCGGCGTTGCAGGCCGACGCGCAGTCGCCGGACCGACCACCCGAGGCGCAGTCGCCGGACCGACCACCCGAGGCGTCCCGGCCAGCGGACGCGCCGGGGGCGCCCGTCGAGCCGCTGCATCCGATGATGATTCTGCAGCACGACATCAATCGGGACCGCATGGTCACGTTGTTGGAGTTCGTCACCAGCGTTAACCGACGGTTCGCGCTGCTCGACGCCGACGGCGACAAGAGGCTGAGCCTGACGGAATTGGCCGTCCAGGAACGTCAACTCGGCCGCGATCCCGTCGCATCGTTTCAACGGTTGGACGTGAACCGCGATGGCTGGATCTCCGCGGATGAGTTCCTGGCCGGAAGCCAAGCCGTCTACTGGGCGTTCGACGCCAACCGGGACAAGGTCGTCACCCCGGACGAAATCCACGCGGCCATCGTCGCCCAGGAGCCAGCGGCCCAGACATCGGGACTGGTCCGCAAGCGGCGCGACCGGTCGCGTTCGACGGACGAGCGGGGCAGCAAGGTCCAACGGTCCCTGCTGCCGCCCATCGTCATCGCCATGTCCGATGACAGCGCGCGCGGCATCTATGCGTCGCACTTCGTCAGAGAGGGCTATCGCGTCAAATCGGTCACTGACGAGGACGGCTTGAAGTCCGCGTTGGCCGATCCGAGCGTTCGCATCGTCTTCCTCGGCATGGGCATCACCAAGGATTTGCGCGACCATCTCTGCCGGCTGTTGTTGCAGCGAGACACCCTGTTCATCAACGCCCCGCGGACGCAGTTCGTCGGTGAACACTACACCAGCGTTCGGAATCTGCGGGTCTACGCCGAGCGGGTGCAGGAACAGCTCAAATCGGCAACCAGGAGCGGTCGCGGCGGGGCGTGCGATGGGCTGCAGCAAGCCTACGACAGCCCCTCCTGACGTCCGGCGCCCCGCGCCGGACCCGCGCGCGCCGCAGCATGCCGCGGTCGCGCGTGCTTGGCGCTGCGCCGTGGGGTCGTTGCTCGCCGCCCTCCTCGTCTCGGTCCTGGCCGTGTCCGCCGAAGCGCGGGGTGGTCGTGATCGCCTGGTGATCGGCGTCACCCAGTTTCCGTTCACCCTGCATCCGACCATCGAGTCCATGCTGGCCAAGACCTACGTGCTCGGCATGGCGCGGCGACCGCTGACCGCCTATGACGCCGAGTGGCGGCTCGTCTGCCTGCTGTGCGTCGAACTGCCCACCCTGGAGAACGGCGGCGCGGTGCGCGAGACAACGCCCGACGGACAGGCGGGCGTGGCCGTCACCTTCACCATCCGCCCGGAGGCGCGCTGGGGCGACGGCACGCCGGTGACGACGCGCGACGTGCTGTTCACCTGGGAGGTCGGCCGCCACCCGATGAGTGCCGTGATCCCGAAGGAATTCTACCGCCGGGTCTATCGCGTTTCGGTCGCCGACGATCACACGTTCACCCTGCACGTCGACCGGCTGCACTTCGACTACAACGCCGTCAACAGCTTCGATCTGCTGCCGGCGCACCTGGAGGCGCCGGTGTTCGAGCCGGCGGAGACCTACCGCAACCGCACGCTCTACGAGACCGACCCCACCAATCCGGGGCTCTACATGGGCCCCTACGTCATCGACGAGGTGGTGGCCGGCTCGCACATTGGGCTGGTGCGTAATCCTGAGTGGTGGGGCGCGCCGCCGAGCTTCGAGCGGATCGTCGTCCGCGTCATCGAGAACACCGCCGCCCTGGAAGCCAACCTGCTCTCCGGCGCCGTCGACATGATCGCCGGCGAACTGGGGGTGACGCTCGACCAGGCGCTCGCCTTCGAGAAGCGCCATGGCGACCGCTTCACCGTCGTCTACGAGCCCGGGCTGGTCTACGAACACGTCGACCTCAACCTGGACAATCCCATCCTGGCGGACCTGCGGGTGCGGCGGGCGCTGCTCTACGCCATCGACCGGGAAGCGATCAGCCGGCAACTGTTCGATGGCCGCCAGCCGGTGGCGCACAGCAACGTCAACCCGCTCGACCGCATGCACGCCGACGACGTGCCGGTCTACGCCCACGATCCGGAGCGCGCCGCGGCGCTGCTCGCCGAGGCCGGTTGGGGGACGGTGCGGCGCGGCGTCCGCGTCGATGCCGCCGGCCAGCCGCTCGCCCTCGAGATCATGACCACCGCCGGCAACCGCTCGCGCGAACTGGTGCAGCAGGTGCTGCAGAGCCAGTGGCGGGCGCAGGGCATCGACGTGCGCATCCGCAACCAGCCGGCGCGCGTCTTCTTCGGCGAGACGGTGACGCGGCGGCAGTTTCCGGCGATGGCCATGTATGCGTGGATCAGCGCGCCGGAGTCGGTGCCGCGCACCACGCTGCACTCGGAGAGCATTCCCACCGCCGACAACAACTGGTCGGGCCAGAACACCACCGGCTTCCGGAACGCCGAGGTGGACGCGCTGATCGACGCCATCGAGGTGGAACTGGACGCGGTCAAACGGCGGGAGATGTGGCGCCGGCTGCAGCACATCTATGCCGAGGAACTGCCCGTGCTGCCGCTCTACTTCCGCGCCAACCCGCACATCCACCCGACGTGGCTCAAGGGACTTGTACCCACCGGCCACATGGACCCATCGACTCTCTGGGTCGAGCACTGGCACGCCGAGTGACAGGGCCGGTGTTTCTCCCGTGATTCGCTTCCTCGCCGGGCGGCTTTGGCAGGCGCTGCTCGTGCTGGGCGTCATGAGCTTCGTCGTCTACGCGCTGATCGGGCTGATGCCGGGCGATCCCGTGGACCTGATGATCAGCGCCGATCCGACGGTGACGTCGGAGGACGTCGCCCGGCTGCGCGCCATCTACGGCCTCGACCGGCCGCTCGTCGAGCGCTATGGCGCCTGGCTTTCGGCGGCGCTGACCGGCGATTTCGGCGCCTCGCGGCTGCACGGCGCGCCGGTGCTCAGCGTGCTCGGGCCGGCGATGGGGTATACGCTGATCCTGATGGCGTCGGCATTCGTGCTGTCGCTCATGATCGCGCTGCCCGCCGGCATCGTCGCCGCCGTCCGGCCATATTCCGCCGCCGACTACGGCATCAACCTGTTCGCCTTCGCCGGCATTTCGGTGCCGCCGTTCTGGCTCGCCTTGCTGCTGATCATGCTGTTCGCGGTGACCCTCGGCGTCCTGCCGGCGGGCGGCATCGGCACCGCCGCCGGCGGCACGGCCGAGACGCTCCGTTATGCCGCGCTGCCGGTGCTGAGCCTGACGCTCGCCAGCGTCGGTGGGCATATCCGCTACATTCGCGCGGCGATGATCGAGACCCTGCGGCAGGACTTTGTCCGCACCGCCCGGGCCAAGGGGCTGGGCACGCGCCGCGTCGTCGTCGGCCATGCGCTCCGCAACGCCCTGATCCCGGTGGTGACGATCATCGCCCTCGACTTCGGCACACTGTTCTCCGGCGCGCTGGTCACCGAGACGATCTTCGCTTGGCCGGGGATGGGCCGCCTGATCTACGACGCGATCCTCGGCAACGACTTCAACCTTGCCCTGGTGGCACTGCTGTTCGCCACCCTGGTGACCCTCGTCGCCAACTTCCTGGCGGACGTGGCGTATGTCGCGCTCGACCCGCGCATCTCGTTCGGCGGCATCGACCGGTGAGCGGTGCCAGTCCGACGGCGCTGGTCGCCCGGCGCTTTCTCCGCCATCGGCTGGCCGTCGGCGGCGCGCTGGTGCTCGTGGTCCTGGCCCTCGCCGCCACCGCGGCGCCGCTGGTCGCCCTGGTCCTGGACACCGACGGGCGGACCGTCGACCTATTCAACCGCTTCCAGGCGGCGTCGGCGGATCACCCCCTCGGCACCGACGAACTCGGCCGCGACGTCCTCGTGCGCCTGCTTTATGGGGGGCGGGTCTCGCTGCTGGTCGGTCTTGCCGCCGCCATCTCCTCGGCCGTGGTCGGCACGCTGCTGGGTCTGCTCGCCGGCTTTCATGGCGGGCGGCTGGATGTATTCCTGATGCGCCTCACCGACGGGGTGATCGCCCTGCCGCTGTTGCCGCTGTTGATCGTGCTGGCCGCGCTCGACCCCGCCAAGCTGGGCCTGCCCGCCGACTGGATCGCGTCCGAGAGCGCCAGCCTGTGGCGCATCGTCGCCATCGTCACCCTGGTCGGCTGGACCACCGTGGCGCGGCTCGTGCGCGGCTCGACGCTGGCGGTGCGCGAGCAGCTGTTCGTCCTGGCGGCGCGGGCTCAGGGGGCGGGCGCGCTGCGCATCATGGCCGTGCACATCCTCCCCAACGTCGCCTCGGCGGTGATCGTGGCGACGACGCTGGCGGCGGGCAACGTCATCCTGTTGGAATCCGTACTCAGTTTCCTGGGCCTCGGCATCCAGCCGCCGACGCCGAGCTGGGGCAATCTGTTGACCAACGCCCAGGAGCTGATCTGGTCGCGCCCGACGCTCGCCATCTATCCGGGGCTCTTGATTTTCGTCACCGTCATCGCCTTCAACTTTCTCGGCGACGGCTTGCGTGACGCCCTCGACCCCCGCGCGGTACGGCGGTAATCCAGGCGTCCTGGCCGGCGAAGCAGCCGGGTGGAGACGAGCCGATGGTGACGGAGAAGACCTTTGCGGCCGTTCTGGTCGCGCTGGCCCTGGCGACAACCGCGGCGCGGGCGGCGGACATCGAGCCGCTGCCGGCGTTGTCCGTCGACCCGGGCGCGATCACCGTTTCCGGCATTTCTTCGGGCGGTTTCATGGCGCACCAGATGCACATCGCCCATGCGGCAACGATTGCCGGCGCCGCGGTGATCGCCGGCGGGCCCTATCACTGCGCCGGCCGCGGCTACCCCGCCAACCTTGCGCGGGCGCTCAGCGTCTGCATGGATCTCAGCCGCTGGACGCCCTTCCTCGGCCCGCCCGATGTCGACCGCCTGGAGCGGGAGACGCTGGCGCAGGCGGCGGCGGGCGCCATCGACGATCCCTCCGGCCTGCGGCAGGATCGCGTCTTTTTGTTTTCCGGCAGCGGCGATGATCTGGTGCCGACGTCGATCCTGGCGTCGGTGCGCGACTATTATGGCCGGTTTCTTGCGCCGGCGCGGATCCGCCTCGTCGACGACGTTCCGGCCGCCCACGCCATGGTCACCGCCGGTTTCGGCGGTGCCTGTGGCGTCGCCGAGCCACCCTTCATCGTCGACTGCGACTACGACCTCGCCGGCACCCTGCTCGGCCACCTGCACGGACCGTTGCAACCGCCGGCCGCGCCGGGACCGGTGAGCGCGTTCGATCAGTCGGATTTCACCGACGACGCGGCGGCGGCGCGCCTGGCGCCGGTCGGCTACGTCTACGTCCCGGAGCGCTGCCGCCAGGGTACCCGCTGCGCCCTGCACGTGGCCTTCCACGGCTGCCTCCAGAACGCCGCGATGATCGGCGACGCGTTCGTCGCCCATGCGGGCTACAACGGCTGGGCCGAGGCCAACGCCATCGTCGTCCTCTATCCGCAGACCGCGGCCGACGACGATTCGCTGCTGGGTCTCGACGCTCTTTCCGAAAACCCCATGGGCTGCTGGGACTGGTGGGGCTACACCGGCCCGGATTTCCACCTGCAGAGCGGCCGGCAGGTCCGCGCGGTCAAGGCGATGATCAACCGCCTGACCGCCCGACCCTGAGCCGGCACCGAAGGCGGGGCGCCTCAGTGGCTCATCAGCACCGGCATGGTCATGTGCTTGAGCATGTGCCGCGTCACCCCGCCCAGCACCAGCTCGCGCCAGCGCGCGTGGCCGTACGCGCCCATGACGAACAGGTCGATCGCCTGATCGGCGGCGCGCGAGAGCAACATGTCGCCGACGTCGATATCGTCGGCGAACACGTGCTGCGCCTCGCAGTCGATGCCGTGTCTGGCCAGGTGCAGGCAGATGTCGGCGCTGGGAATGTCGCCGTGGCCATCGGTGCCGCCCTTCGGGTTGACGGCGATGACACTGACGTGCTTGGCGGCCTCGAGGACCGGCATGGCGTCGTGCACGGCGCGGGTGGCGAGCCGGCTGGCGTCCCAGGCGATCATCACCCGCTCGCCGATCTTCGGATAGCTGCCGACGTTGGGAATGATCAGGACCGGCCGCCCCACCGACAGGACCAGCCGATCCGGCATGTCACGGTCGACGCCGAATGCTTCGGTCTCCGGGTCCCGCTGCCCGACGACGATGAGATCGGCGTAGCGGGCGTGCAGCGCCAGCGACGGCTCCACCTCACCTTCGACCAAGCGCCATTCGGCGCTGATGCCGACGCGGGCCGCGCGCTGGTTGAAGTCGTCCTCGGCTTGTTTGGACGCCTCGACCAGGAACTCCACCTGGCGACGCAGCAGGTCCTCGCCGAGCTGGTGGCGGACGAAGCCCTGCATGTAGGGCGTGGTGACAACGTAGAGGCCGACGAGGTGGGCCTCGTGCGCGGCCGCCAAGCCGATCGCGGCTTCGACGCGGTCTGCCGACGCCGGGTTGGCATCAACGTGGACGACGAGATCTTTGAGTGCCATGAGACCATTTCCTCCTTGCGGTCACCACGTCGGTCCCGACTCGGGCCGCGTTCGGTTATGAGGGTCTGTATACCCGGTCCGGCAGCGCCTTCAAACGCCTCAGAACGTGGCCACGGCGTGGGGCGCGCCGCGGTCGCGCGCGATGGCGGCGGCCGTTGAGCGCCGCCCTGCCCGAAGCCGGCCGCGTTTGCCCGGTCATTGGCCAGACAAGCGGCCAGACCGGCGGCCCGTTCATCGGCCCGGTCATCGGCCATCGGGGCGCCGCAGGCCACGCGCCGGAAAACACCCTCGCCTCGCTGCGCGCCGCCGCCGGCCTCGGGTTGCGCTGGGTGGAGTTCGACGTGCGGCTGAGCCGCGACGGCTGTCCGGTGGTGTTCCACGACGACCGGCTCGACCGGACCAGCGACGGCGTCGGCCCCGTCGCCGGCCGGGACGCGGCGGACCTCGCCCGGCTCGATGCCGGCGCCTGGTTCGCCCCGGCGTTCGCCGGCGAGCCGATCCCGACGCTGGCGCAGGCGCTCGCCGCGCTCGCCGCCCTCGGGCTCGGCGCCAACGTGGAGATCAAGGCGGAGGCAGGCGGCGAGGCGGCGACCGGCGCCGCCGTCGCCGCGCTGCTGGCGGCGGAGTGGCCCGCGACCCTGCCGCCGCCGC
>CAZBWP010000017.1:19594-21875 GCA_964495295.1 uncultured Rhodospirillaceae bacterium
GCCGCCGTCGCCGCGCTGCTGGCGGCGGAGTGGCCCGCGACCCTGCCGCCGCCGCTGGTCTCGAGCTTCAGCGAAGCGGCGCTGCGGGCGGTGCGGTCAACCGCGCCAGAGCTGCGCCGCGCCTTGCTCGTTCGCGCCGTGCCGCGCGACTGGCGCGATAGGCTCGCGGCGCTGGACTGCCGCGACCTGCACTGCGCCGCCGCCAGCATTCGACGGGCGACGCTTGCCGAAGCGCGCGCTGCGGGCGTCCCGGTGCGTTGCTACACGGTGAACGACGCGGCCACCGCGCGGCGGTTGTTCGGCTGGGGCGTCGAGGCGGTGTTCAGCGATTTCCCCGACCGGCTGCACGCCTGACCGCGCTCCGCGGCGCATCGCGCTTTGCTCCGTCCGGGTTACGCCGTACTCTGGATCAACCTGGGCGAACCATGAGAACAGCGGAGGGGCTGCGATGCACGACGAGACCAAGCGCAAGGCACACTGGCTCGACCGCCTGAACCCTGACATCTTCGGCTCCGACGTCTTCGTCGACTATCAGGGCACCTACGTCTGGCAGGCCAACCAGGTGGGCCATTTCGCCATCGGCTTCGGCGTGGTGAGCCTGCTCTGCTGGCTGGTGCTGATGGTCACGGCCGGCGAGGGGAGCTGGGTCGCCTACCTGCTCGGTGTCTTGGCGATCGTTGTCTATGCCGGCAAGGAGGTCGTCGATCTGCTGATCGCCCGCCGTCAGGCCCAGGGCCTGTTCCCTTACGATGAGAAGGAACTGCGGCTGGACATGGCGGCCGATACGTGGTTCGTCACGTCGGGCGCCCTGACCGCGCTCGCCGCCTATGCCGACCCGTTGGCCGGCTGCATCATGGCGGTGGTCGCCGTCGTCGCCTTCCTGGTCATCAGGCGCTGGTTCCTGCCGGCCAAGGCGAGCCTGGACCGGGCGGCCCTGCCCTACGTCTACCGCCTCGCCAATTTCCCGCGGACGGACGGCGTCCACCGCTACAATGCCGATCGGATCCAGGCGTTCATTTCCGGCAAGCCGGTGGGCGGCTTCGATCCGCCGCCCGCCGTCCTGATCCAGGGGTATCGCGGCACCGGCAAGAGCACCCTTGGCATCGGCATCGCCAGCGAGGTGGCCGTCGCCAGGTCGCCGGCGACCGGCGCGTGTGGCCGGTCCCTCTACTTCACCGCGTTCAACCTGTTCGAGCCGTCGGCGCCCGGCTCCGATGCGGGGGCAAAGGTGATCCTCAGGCGCAAGCCGAGGGAGCTCGGCTCCGGCGATCCGTGGAGCATCGAGGATGCGGAGGTGCTGGTGATCGACGATGTGGACAGCGACAATCCGCTCTACTGCGGCGGCACGCCGAGCCAGGTCATCAGCCACATGCGCGCCGAGCGGCCGGATGTTCTCGGCCTGGTCAGCAAGCGGAAGTCGGTGTGGATCACCGGCTCCACCCGGTTCACGGAGGAGGACGACCCGCGCGGCTGGAAGGCTTGGCTCGCCGCCCTCGCCAGCCTGTATGGATGTTCCATCGATGAAAGCCGCGTCGGCGACACGCCCGCCGACATCATGGCGCGCGAGCCGATTCCCGTCGTCTGGTTGTGCCAGCCCCTGGACGTGGAGACGGTTTGAGCTGGTCTACCAGCTCGGCCGCCAGTCGCGGACCGGCGCCACCGTGAAGAACCGGCAGATCAAGCCAAGCAGCACCACCGCGACCATGGCATAGGCAAGTGGCGTGGTGTGGTTGTCGGCCGCCGGCAGCGCCGCGACGAGGCAACCGACGACCACCAGCCCCTGGATCGCAAGGCGCTGCCAGGCGACCCAGGGAACGCGCAAGCCGGTCCAGGCGAGGGCCACGTCACATGCCCACCAGAGCGTGATCAGCACGTTGAGGACGGTCAGCGCGATGCCGTAGTGGGCGACCACCGCCAGAAGCGGTCCCGACCCCTGGAGATAGGAGAGCTTGTCGAGATAGAGCAGCGACCAGCCCAGGTGAATGAGGTAGGCGATCAACGCGAAGGTCCAGAACAGCCGCCAGAGATTCCGCGTCTCCGGCCGATCGATGCCGAGCGCATAGACGAACAACGCCGGCAGGGTCAGCAGCATCGCCACCCCCATCGTATAGAGGGTGCGGTAGAGATCCAGGTTCTCGCGCAGTTCGCTGCCCAGGATCGCCAAGCTCGTCGCCACCGCGAACGGGAAAAAGCTTGCGGCGACGGCGCCCAGCGACGGCCGCTGCCAGCGACCGGGAAACTCCGCGTCGACCTCGTACCACACGCGCCACCTCCTTCTAAA
>CAZBWP010000018.1:0-3998 GCA_964495295.1 uncultured Rhodospirillaceae bacterium
CCTAGGTTTCGCGCATTGTCACTTAGATAGGGGAAAAGACATGTCGAAGCTCTTGGTAGCAGCTCTATTCGGGTCGACCCTCTTGTTGGCGGCGAGCGCGCAAGCGTCCACCGACTCGGCGGCCCGTGCGGCATTCAATGCGGCACTCGACAAGTGCGAGGAAATGACAGGCGATCAGCGGAAGGATTGCACGAACGAGGCCATGGAAGCGTACCGTGAAGCCCGCGAAAAAGAGCAGATGAGCAAATAGAAACCCATTGAACAAGGGTGTCGCGTTTACAAGATAAACGCGACGTATGCCTCACGGTTCCCTTTTTGCAAAAAGGCGTCATCTTTCCGGGTGACGCCTTTTCTGCAAGGCCCATGCCGCGCAGTCCGCGTGGCCCGAAGGCGCCGGTCTGAGGCGACATGCTGCGAGACGTCCCCTTGACGTGATGGCGGTCCCGTCGCCGGCGTCCTTGGTGGCGCAGATGGCGGCCGACCCGTACCCGGTACGGCGAAATCCTCTTCCCTCGGGGCTTGGTTTCCTCATGTGGCGGGCGATGCACGGACGGACCCACTTGGCCCTTTTTTTGCCATCTTTGCCGGGTAAGACGACCTCCGTTTGGGGGCGGGAAAACCCCACGCCGTCCGCAAGCGTCTGGTAGCCACCAGACTTGATATCGCTCTGTTCATGGGGTGGCGGCGTCCCACCCGCCACCCGTTCGGAAGGACGCAGACGACCTCCTCTGGCCACTGCCAGGAAAGACGTCACCTCCCCGGTGACGTCTTCTTTTTTTTGGGCAACTCAATGCCCCGCCGTCAGCGCGCCCGGTGTGCGCGGGTCTGAGGCGCCGCGGAGCGTGCCGTCGGCCCTGATGACGATCGACTGGGTGCTGCCCATGGCGTGGCCGACGTCGATGCTGTGCCCCTTGGCTTCCAGCAGTTGCACGGTGTCGCGGCTCAAGCCACGCTCGACGCGCAGCTCGTCGGGCAGCCACTGGTGATGGACGCGGACGGCCTCGGTCGCCTCGGCGATGTTCATGCCGTGGTCGATGACATTCAGGATGATCTGCAGGGTGGTCGTGATGATCCGGCTGCCGCCGGGACTGCCGGTGACCAGGACGGGCTTGCCGTCCTTGAGGACGATGGTCGGGCTCATGGATGACAGCGGCCGCTTGCCGGGGGCGACGGCGTTGGCGTCGCCGCCGATCAGGCCGTAGGCGTTCGGCACGCCGGGCTTCGCCGAGAAGTCATCCATCTCGTTGTTCAGCAGCACGCCGGTGCCGTCGGCGACGAGGCCGCTGCCATAGCTGAAATTGATGGTGTAGGTGTTGGCGACGGCGTTGCCGAAGCGATCGACGATGGAGTAATGCGTCGTCTCGGTGCCTTCGAAGGCGGCCGGATCGCCGGGCTTGATCTCGGCCGCCGGCCGCGCCCGCGCCGGATCGATGCGGCTGCGCAACGTCTCCGCATAGGCCTTGCTGGTCAGCCCGGCAACGGGAACGTCGACGAAGTCGCTGTCGCCCAGATATTCGCTGCGGTCGGCGTAGGCGAGCTTCATCGCTTCGGCCATCAGATGGATGGTTTCGGCCGAATTGTGGCCCTGTTCGGCGATCGGCAGGCCCTCCAGGATGTTGAGGATCTGGACGATGTGGACCCCGCCGGAACTGGGCGGCGGCATGGAGCGGATCTCGTGGCCATGGTAGGTGCCGGCGACGGGGCGGCGCACCACCGGCGCGTAACCGGCGAGATCGTCCACCGTCATCACGCCGCCGGCCGCGGTCACCGCCGTGGCGATCTTCGCGGCGATCGGCCCCTGGTAGAAGGCGTCCGGCCCGCCGTCGGCGATGGCGCGGAGCGTCTGGGCGAGATCGCTCTGGACGAGAGTTTCGCCGGGCAGGTAGGGCAGGCCCGTCGACTTGAAGAAGATCTTCTCGCTGCTTGGCCACCGCTTCAGGCGTCGTGACAGGCCGATCAGCGAGGCCGAGAGGTCGCCGGTGACGGTGATGCCGTCCTCGGCCAGCGCGATCGCCGGCGCCAGCACCTCGGCAAGGGACATGGTGCCGTGGCGCTCCAGCGCCAGCGCCAGACCGGCCACCGTGCCCGGCACGCCGACGGCGAGGCCATGGAAGCGGGAGCGTTCGGCGTCGGCGTTGCCGTCGGCATCGAGGAACATGTCGCGCGCGGCCGCCGCCGGCGCGGTCTCCCGGTAGTCGATGGCGACCGTCTCGCCGGTCGCCGCCAGATGCACCAGCATGAAGCCGCCGCCGCCCAGATTGCCGGCGCGGGGCAGGGTGACGGCGAGCGCGAAGCCGACGGCCACCGCGGCGTCGACGGCGTTGCCACCACGTTCCAGGATGTCGACGCCAATGCGGGTCGCCACCGCCTCCTGGGTCGCCACCATGCCGTTGTCCGCGACCACCGGATGCTGCCGGTCGAAGGCGCTGAAGATCGCCTGGTCCTGGGCCGAGGCCGTCGGCGGAACGGCCACCGCGAGGGCCACCGTGACGGCCACCGCGATGGCAACAACAAGAGAGAGACGCAGGCGCCCGCAGGCCCAGACATGCACGCCCCGACCGTGTTTCCCTCCCATGATCGCCTCCCAGCGTCCGGCGTCGGGCCGGCTCCATTCCCCGACGCTCTCCTTTGAACGTGGGGATCGATGCGGTGCCTGCCAGCGGCGCGACCGCCATGAACGGTTTCAGCAGCAAAATGGCCGTCGATCCGGCCGTCACAAAATTTTCTTGCCGTGCGCCGGAGATCCTGCGGTAAGCTTTTGGTGGGCATCGTTGGAAAGCGCCGTCGGCTGGAACCAAAAAAAGCCGCGGCCGGATCGATGCCAGGGGAAATTCGGCGATGCGATGCAAACGCGCGATCGCCGGCCCGTTGCGGGGAATGCAAACATCGAATTCGCGGGGCCCGGGCGGCGACCGTCGCCCGCGCCTCTGCTATTGGGGGCATCGTTCGTGTCGCGATCCTTCGACTTGGCAATCGTCGGGGCCGGCATTCTCGGTCTCGCCCACGCCCTGGCGGCGGCACGGCGCGGCAAGCGGGTCTGCGTCATCGAGCGCGACGCCAAGGCGGTCGGCGCATCGGTGCGCAACTTCGGCTTCGTCACGGTCACCGGTCAGCAGGCCGGAGACTGCTGGCGGCGCGCCGTCCGATCGCGCGAGGTGTGGGCCGAGGTGGCGACCGCCGCCCGCATCCCCATCGAGCATCGCGGCCTGATCGTCGTCGCCCGCCGGCCCGAAGCCATGGACGTGCTGGAGGCCTTCCGGCGCACCGACATGGGTGGCGACTGTGCGCTGATGGTCGCCGACGAGGCGCGGGCCCGGTTTCCGGTGCTCGACGCCGTTGCCATGGAAGGGGCGATGTGGAGCCCGCACGAGTTGCGTGTCGAGTCCCGCACCGCCCTGCCGCGCCTGGTCGACTGGCTGACCGAAGCCTTCGGTGTCACTTTCCTGTGGGAGACGGCGGTGCTCGGCGTGGCACCGCCGGAGATCACGACGAGCGCCGGCAGCGTCGCCGCCGATGCCTGCATCGTCTGCCCGGGAGACGACCGCCGGACCCTGTTCGCCGACCGGCTCGCCGCCTACGGCCTCGAGACCTGCACGTTGCAGATGCTCCGCCTGGCGCCGCAGCCGGACCCCTGGCGGCTGCCGGCGGCGGTGATGTCTGACCTCAGCCTCGTTCGCTATCTCGGCTATGCGGCGTTGCCGGAAGCCGACGGGCTGCGTGCGCGCCTCGTCGCCGAGCAGCCGGAGGCGCTGGCCAATGGCGTGCACCTGATCGTCGTGCAGGGCGCCGACGGATCGCTGGTGGTCGGCGACTCGCACCACAGCGGCGCCACGGTCGCGCCCTTCGCCGCCGCCAGCGTCGAGGCGATGGTGCTGGACGAATTGGCCGCCAGCCTGGCGCCGCCTGAGGTGCGCGTTGTCGAGCGCTGGATCGGCACCTACCCGACGGCGGCGGATGGCCGGCTGGTGCTGGTCGACCGGCCGAGCGACGCCGTGCGC
>CAZBWP010000018.1:4098-6755 GCA_964495295.1 uncultured Rhodospirillaceae bacterium
GCCATCACGGTGGCGCAGGCACGAAGGCCCATGGGGCTGCCGAAGCGCCCGCACATCCAGGCGCTGCTGGACGATCGGGAGATCTCCGAGGCGTGGCGCGCGGCGCACGGGCATGCGCCGACGGACGCCGACGTGGATGCGATCTACGAAATCTTCGTGCCGATGAACGCCGAGGTGGTCGCCGTCGGCGACCACGCCGACCTGGTGCCCGGCGCCGCCGCGGTCGTCGAAGCCCTGCGGGGGCGCGGCCTGAAGATCGGTTCCACCACCGGCTACACGCGGGACATCATGGAGCGGTTGCTGCCGGTCGCAGCGGCCCAGGGCTTCGCGCCCGACTGCCTGGTGTGCGCCGGCGACGTCGCGGCCGGCCGGCCGACGCCGCTGATGATGTATCGCTGCTTCCTCGATCTCCAGGTCTGGCCGGCCGCCGCCTGCGTCAAGGTCGACGACACCGAACCGGGCATCGCCGAAGGCCTGGCCGCCGGCAGCTGGACGGTGGGGGTCGCCGTCTCCGGCAACGCCGTCGGGCTGTCCCGGGACGAATGGTCGGCGCTGCCGCCCGCCGACCAGGCGGGGCTGCGGGCGCGGGCCACCGACCGCCTGCGCGCGGCCGGTGCGCACATGGTCATCGACACCGTCGCCGACCTGGAGCCTTGCCTCGATGCCATCGAGCGCCGGCTGGCGGCCGGCGAGCGCCCCTGAGGCCGGGCGCGATCGCCCGACGCGGCCGCCGTCGAAGCCCGTCCGCATCAAGAAATTGGGGAGGATCAGGGGAGCATCTGAAGATCGGGAGCCGTCCCGCCCGGGGTCGTTTCGTTAACGACCCCGTGCTAGACTTGTTGCAACGGGGATGGGGGATGCAACGGTTCGGGACAGGAGACGGCTGCCATGGGACAGGGCCGACCTCAGACATCGCGGGATCGCTGGACGCTGCCGATGCGGGTCGTCGGCTGGCTGGTGCTGCTGCACGGTTTCGCGGCAGGCGCTGCCACGGCGGCATCGTCGGGAGAAGCCGATCGCTGGCATCTGAAGGCCGAGACACGCATGGCCCAGGCGGTGGCACGCTATGAGGCGATCGCCGCCGCCGGCGGCTGGCCGACGGTGCCGGCCGGGCCATCGCTGAAACCCGGCGCGACGGATGCGCGCGTCCCCGCCCTGCGCCACCGGCTGGTGGTCTCCGGCGACTTTGTGGGCACGGCGCCCGGCGGCGCCCTCTATGACACGGCGCCCGGCGGCGCCCTCTATGATGCGGCGCTGATCGCGGCGGTGGAGGCCTTTCAGGCCCGCCACGGGCTCGCCATCGACGGCGTCGTCGGCCCGCGGACGCTCGCCGCCCTGAACGAGCCGGTCGGCGATCGGCTGACGGCGCTGCGGCGCAACCAGCATCGCCTGCAAGGCTTCACGCCGACGTCCTCCGACTACGTGCTGGTCAACATCCCCGGCTTCGAGGCGCGCCTGATCCGCGGCAGCGCCCCGGAATTGACCATGAAGGTCATCGTCGGCAAGCCGTCGTGGCCGACGCCGACGCTCTCCAGCACCCTGGACCATCTGGTGCTCAATCCCGCCTGGTACGTGCCACCCCGAATCCAGAGCAAGGAGATGATCCCGCAGGCCCAGCGCGACCCCGCCTATCTCGTTCGCCAGAACATCCAGGTCTACAAGGACGGCGAGCGCCTGGATCCGGAGAGCGTCGACTGGTGGGACCCGGCGGCGCGGACTTATCGTCTCCGGCAGCCGCCGGGCGCCCGCAACGCGCTCGGCAGGGTCAAGTTCATGTTCGACAACCCGTATCACGTCTACCTGCACGACACGCCGACGAAGCACCTGTTCCAGCGCCCCGAGCGCGGCTTCAGCCACGGCTGCGTGCGTCTGGAGAAGCCGCTCGAACTCGCCCACGCATTGCTGCGCGACCAGCCGTCGTGGGACGCGGCAAGGATCGACGCCGCCATCGCCCGTGGTCAAATGCGGACCGTCAGGCTCGAGCAGGCCGTCGGCGTCGAGCTGGTCTACTGGACCGCATGGGTCGACGAGGCGGGGACGGTGCACTTCCGCACGGACCTATACAAGCGGGACACCGGGGCCATCCCCGACATGACGAGCGGCGGCGACGCGGAAGACGCTCGCTCCTGACGCAACCGCGGCGGCGAAACGACCGACGCGACCATGGCTCGCGACCATGGCTGCGTAGCCGTGGCGGCGTGGCCCCGCGATCCCACTCGATTCGCTGATAACGCGAACCGCGACGACGATGTTCGGGCGGCGCGACCACGGCCGCCGCGTTCGGCTTTCAGGCCGAGACGCCGGCAGGGACGGGCATCGGGGCTCCGCGGCGAGTACCCCGGCGCCGGCCAAACGAAAACACGTTGCATGGGCGGATCGGATCGGCTCAAAATCGCGCCGAACGTCCCGGCGCGCCCGTCCCGCGGCGCCGGGGGCGGACATGGGGATGTTGCTCGGCTTTCTCGATCGGACACGTTTTGGGTGGCTGTGGCCTCGTCAGGGGCCGCGCCGGGCATGAGCCCTGCGAGCGACGACGGACGACCAGGAGGCGCACCGATGAACGACGACATCAAGAAGATGACACAGGATGTGCAGGATCGCATCCGTGAGCTTGCGTACATGATGTGGGAGACAGCCGGACGGCAGCAAGGCATGGC
>CAZBWP010000018.1:6855-9699 GCA_964495295.1 uncultured Rhodospirillaceae bacterium
ATCGGCCCGGCGTTCGCCAAGAAGCTGAAGGCGGCCGGCATTGCGACACCGGCGGAGCTGCTGGCCAAGTGCGGCGCGGCGAAGGGCCGCAAGGCGGTGGTCGACCACACCGGCATTCCCATGAAGCGCGTCCTGCGGTGGGTCAACATGGCCGACTTGATGCGCTTGAACGGGGTCGACGGGAATGCCGCCGAACTGCTGGAAGCCGCCGGCGTCGACACTGTCAAGGCACTGGCCTCAGAGCGGGCCGACAGCCTGGCGTCGACGATGGCCAGCGTGAACGCCGCCAAGAACCTGGCGCCCAGCGTTCCGGACGCGAAGACGGTCTCGGCCTGGATAACCGAGGCCAAGACCCTGGAGCCGAAGGTCACGCACTGATCGCCGCCTCGATCGTCTTCGACCCCGGTCAGTCGTCCAGACCGGTCGCCGCCGCGTAAGTCCTTTCCGTGCAGCGGGCGCGCCGTTCGCGGCCGCGCGCCCGACAGGAAAGGACAACGCCATGGCAAAGTATGGGATCGCCTACCTGACGACGGCGGTGGTGTTTCTCGCCATCGACATGATCTGGCTCGGACTCGTCGCCAAGACCTTCTACCGGGATCGCATCGGCCACCTCCTGGCCGAGGATTTCAACCTTGTCGCGGCGACCGGGTTCTATTTGTTCTACGTGATCGGCATCGTCATTTTTGCGGTCGCCCCGGCCCTGCAATCGGGATCCTGGAAGACGGCGCTGACCATGGGCGCCTTGTTTGGCCTGTTCGCCTACGCCACCTATGACATGACCAACCTCGCGACCCTGCGCGGCTGGCCCGTTGCCGTGACCGTCGTCGACATAGCCTGGGGAACGGTCATCACCGGCGTCTCGGCAACCGCCGGGTATTTTCTGACGCGGTCCCTCACCTGAGGGGCCCGACGACACGGAGACCCTTGATGCGACGCGCGACGCCATTGGGCTCGGCCCTCCTGCTCGCTGTGGCACTCGGCGGCTGCGCCGGTGCTCCCGTCGAACCGGGTGATAATCCCATGGACTGGGGGCCCGGTGCCGCCGGCATGCATCCGGAGGAACGGGCGTTCATGGCCGAGTGCACCAAGTACGCGAGCTGGTCCTACTGCAAGACCGAGTTGCTGGGCGGTCCGAAGCCCTGACTCTCGGCGCCCGACGGCGCGTGGTCACACGGCGCACGGTCACACGCTGCGTGGTCACGAACCCGTGACCGCGGCCCTTCCGATCTGGCCTTACCGGCCGGCCCAGCCATCTTAGCGCTCCACAGGACGGGGGCCGGACGCAACGATGCGGCTGTTCAACTCACGCTCAACCTATGGCGCCGTGCACATCGCGCTGCACTGGCTGACGGCGATCGCGACCATCGGGCTGTTCGTCTCTGGCCTCTGGATGGTCGATCTCGGCTACTATGATCCCTGGTATCATCGCGCGCCGGAGTTGCACAAAGCCTTCGGCGTGGTGCTGCTGGGCGTCATCGGGCTGCGGCTCGTCTGGCGCTGGACGAACGGTGTGCCGGCCGCCGAGCCGACCGTGAAGCGGTGGGAGAAGCACGTGGCCGAGATGGTCCACGCACTGCTTTATGTCGGGCTCCTGGTGGTGATCGTCAGCGGCTATCTGATCGCCACCGCCAAGGGCCAAGCCGTCGACGTGTTCGGGCAGATCGCGGTGCCGGCCACCATACAAGGGTCGCCGCGCCAAGCCGACACCGCCGGCGACGTGCATTACTGGGTGGCGATCGGCCTGATCGCGTTCGCCGGCCTGCACGCGCTCGCGGCCCTCAAACACCACCTGATCGACCGCGACGCGACGCTGAAGCGCATGCTCGGCTTGAAGCGGTGCGAGCCGCTGTCCCAGGACAGCCGTTTCCCCAACGACCCGATGGAAAGGAAAGCCCCATGACTGTCCGCGCGAGTGTCCTCTCCCTGGTCATCGCCGCCGTGCCATTGCTGACGGCCGCGCCGCAGGCGATCGCCGCCGAGACGTATGCGATCGATATCAAGGGCCAGCACGCGTTCATCGAATTCCGCATCAAGCACCTGGGCTACAGCTGGCTGTACGGACGCTTCAACGAGTTCGACGGCGAGTTTGTCGTCGATCGCGACGATCCGACACGGTCGCGGGTCACCGTGGACATCGCGACGGCGAGCATCGACACCAATCACGCCGAACGCGACAAGCACCTGCGCAGCAACGACTTCCTTTCCGTCGACCGGCACCCGAAGGCGCGTTTCGTCAGCACCGCCGTTGAAACCACCGGTGAGACCACTGGGATCATCAAGGGGGATCTCACCCTGAACGGGGTCACCCGGCCGGTCGACCTCACGGTCGAGGAAATCGGCCACGGTCCCGACCCGTGGGGCGGCTACCGCGCCGGCTTCCTGGCGACGACGACGCTCACGCTCGCCGACTTCGATATCACCTACGACCTGGGTCCGGCGGCGCGAACGGTCGAGTTGACCCTGTCCATCGAAGGGGTGCGCCAGTAGGCATCGATCGCGAGCGGGCGGCGGTGTGACTTGGTCACAGACGTGGCCGGCGCACCGTGCTTTCCTCGCCGCATCGTCTTTGCACCCGACATGGAGGAGATACTGCCATGGGGAAGAACGTGGGAACCATCGATCGCGGCTTGCGGTTCGTGGTCGGAGCGGCGCTGATCGTGCTGTTCTTCGTCGGCGCGGTGGCCGCGCCGTGGAACTATGTAGCGATCATCGCCGGCATCGTGCTGGTCGGCACCGGGCTGGTCGGGTTCTGCCCGGCGTACCGGCTGATCGGCATGCGCACCTGCCCGATTGACGCGAAGCCCTGAGGTCCGTCGGCCGGCGAGCCCGGCCGGTCAGGTGGGG
>CAZBWP010000018.1:9799-15922 GCA_964495295.1 uncultured Rhodospirillaceae bacterium
GGGGTCGGCGGGCCCGGCCGGTCAGGCGGGGTCGGCGGGCGGCGTCGCCTGCATGGACGGCCGGGCGGCAAACGCTTCGAACCACGCCGTGAGGGCCGGCCGCGCCGCCCGCCAGTCCTCGTGCGGGAAGCGCAGGTCCAACCAGCCGAGGCAGCAGCCGAGGGCGATGTGGCCGATGGTGAGGGGGCCGGCGAGCCCGGCCGCGGCGGCCTCGGTCTCGAAGGCGTTGAGCCCGCGGGCGACGACGCCCGCCTGGCGCGCATCCCAGGTCGATGACCGCTGCGACTCGGGACGCCGGCTTTCCAGCAAGCGCAGCACGGCCGCATCGACCACGCCGTCGGCTTGCGCCTGGCGGCGCAGCGCCGTCCAGCGCTCCGAACCCGCCGGCGGAATGACCTTCGGACCGTCGTGCAGGCTGTCCAGGTACTCGCAGATCACCGGCGAGTCGAACAGCACCGTGCCATCCTCAAGGATCAGCGCCGGAACCTTGCCCAGCGGGTTGTCCCGGGCGATGTCGGTGGCCGGATTCCAGACGTTGGTGGCAATGCGTTCGATGCGACCGTCGAGGCCGGTCTCGATCGCGGTGACCGTGACCTTTCGCGTGTATGGCGAGGTCGGCGAATAACGCAGGTGCATGGGAGTCCCCTCAGAAAACGTCCTTGCGGCGGCGGATCTCGGCGAAGGCGGTGACGGCATCGCGGCCGGCGAGCCCGGCGGCGCGCTTGAGATCGTCGGCATCGGCGCGCAGGAACGGGTTGGTCGCCCGCTCCTCGCCGATGGTCGACGGAACCGTCGGCCGGCCGGCGGCACGCAGCGCGTCGATCGCCAGTGACCGGGCGCGGAGGGCGGCGTTGTCCGGCTCGATGGTCAAGGCGAAGCGGGCGTTGGCCTGGGTATACTCGTGGGCGCAGTAGACGCGGGTCTCGGCCGGCAGATCGCGCAGCTTGCCGAGGCTCGACCACATCTGGTGTGGCGTGCCCTCGAACAGCCGGCCACAGCCGAGCGCGAACAGGGTGTCGCCACAGAACACCGCAGCGCTGTCCGGGAACCAATAGGCGATATGCCCGAGGGTGTGGCCGGAGACATCGAAGACGTGCGCCCGCTGCGCACCCAGGTCGAAGGTGTCGCCGTCGTTCACGAGAACGTCGATGCCGGGAATGCGGCGGGCATCGTTGCGGTTGCCGACGATGGTGCAGCCGGTCGCCGCCTTCAGCGCCAGGTTGCCGCCGACGTGGTCGCCGTGGTGGTGGGTGTTGAGGATGTGGGAGAGCCGCCAGCCCAGCCGGTCGAGCGCCGCAAGCACCGGCTCGGCGACGGCAGGATCGACGGCGGCACAGGCGCCGCTCTCGGGATCGCGCGCCAGGTAGACGTAGTTATCCTGAAGGACAGCGATCTGATGGATCTGCAACGGCTCCGGCATGAATGAACTCCCGATGGCCGATGGCGCATACCGATACTATCGCGGACGCCCTGGGGTGCGCTACATGTGGGCGTGATGTGGACGGATGCCATCGACCTGCGTGATTTCTATGCCTCCGGCCTGGGACGCGTGGCGCGTCGAATGATCGGCCGGCGCATCCGGGCGCTGTGGCCGGACGTGCACGGGCTGACCGTGCTCGGCATCGGCTATGCGACCCCCTACCTCGGCGCGTTCCGCGCGGACGCCGCCGGCGTGCTGGCGACGATGCCGCAGGCGCAGGGTGTCATCCTCTGGCCGAACGAGGGGCCGGGCCTGACCGCGCTGGTCAATGAAGTGGAACTGCCGTTCGCCGACCGCTCCATGGACCGGATTCTCGTCGTCCACGCGCTCGAGTGCGCCGAGCCGGCGCGGCCACTGCTGCGCGAGTTGTGGCGGGTGCTGACCGATGGCGGGCGACTGCTGATCGTCGTTCCCAACCGACGCGGCCTGTGGGCGCAGTTGGAGCGGACCCCGTTCGGCTTCGGGCGCCCCTATTCGCCGGGGCAGCTGGCGCGCGGCCTCGGTGACACGCTGTTCGCGGTGCAGCGGACGGATACGGCCCTCTACGTGCCGCCGGTCAACTCGAATATGGTGCTGTCCGCCGCGACGGCGCTGGAACAGATCGGCCGGCGCTGGTTCACCGGACTGGCAGGCGTCATCATCATCGAGGCGTCCAAGGAGATCTATTCGGGACGATTCACCGCCGAAACCGCGCGCGCCACCTCATACCTGCCGGTCGGCACGCGCTAGGGGTAGGCGGAAGGTCAACGGGCCTTGCCTTCGCTGGACAGCAGCACCGCGACCCAGCGGGTCGACGGGAAGCGCGAGAAGATGATCGCCATCGCCACCGTGATCGGCACGCTGAGGACGGCGCCGACGATCCCCCAGATCGATGCCCAGATGGACAGCGTCACCAGCACAAGGAACGGGCTGAGGTTGAGGGACCGTCCCATCAGCGCCGGCTGGGCCACGTTGTTCAGCAGGATCTGCGCCGCACCCAGCGTCACCAGGACGATCGCGAACTCGCTCGAAGCACCGAACTGCAGCAGTGCCAGGACCGCCGGCAGGGCGATGCCGAAGGCAGTGCCGATGGTCGGGACGAAGCTGAAGAGCCCGATCACCACCGACCACAGGATCGGGAAATCGATCCCGACCAGAGTGAAAACCAGATAGGTGATGAGACCGGTGACGAGCGCGAGGAACGACATCACGCCGATGTACTTGCGCAGGTCGGCATGGATCTCCTGGATCACGCCGTCGACGGATTGGCGACGCGCGGGGTCGTTGACCATGCCGCGGAGCTTCGGCGCCATGTATTTCTGCTGGACCAGCAGAAAGACCACGTAAAAGAAGATCATGATTCCGTCGAAGACGAGGGACTTCGCGGACGAAAGAAAGTATTCGGCGATGATGCTCAGGTCGATGTCCTGCGCAAACTGCTCGAGATTCCGCGCGGCGCCGAGGCCGAGCAGATCGCCGCCCTCGTGCAGCGCCTCCTCCAGGCGTTCCTGATAGCGGGGGGCGGCCTCCTGCAGGGCGGCGATGCTCTGCCGCACCAGTCCGACGAACAGAAAGCCGGCGAGAAACACGCAGCCGATGGCCGCCGCCCCACACCAGGATCGCGGCAGCCGGCGGCCGACGAACTCGAGGCGAGCGATCGCCTGGGACAAGGCGACGATGATGTACCAGATGACGACGGCGATCGCGATCGGCACCAGGATGGCGCGTCCCTGGACGAGAATGACCACGACGGCGATCAGGATGAAGAGCGTGAGTGCCACCGTGCGCAAGGGATCGCGTGGGTTGCCGGGGCTGGCGGTCGGCATGGCGGACGGACTCCAATCGCGCGTTGGGCAGGATCAGCGGCGCAGCAGGAACACGGCCTGTTCGCCGAGCAGATTGGCGAAGCGCAGGCCGCGGCCGATGCGATGCGGCCGGCCGTTGGAGTCCAGGCAGACGCTGCGCTCGATGACGATTGCCATGGACTCGCAGAGCCCCACGAAATCCTTGATCGTGCACAGGTGGATGTTGGGCGTGTTCCACCAGGCATAGGGCAGGGCGCCGCTCATCGGCATCCGCCCGTGGACCAGCAGGAACCAGCGCACCCGCCAGTGGCCGAAATTGGGCAGGGAGACGATGGCCCGGCGGCCGATGCGCATCAGTTGCTCGATGACGGTGCGCGGCGCTTCCACGGCCTGCAGGGTCTGGCTCAAGACCACGTAGTCGAAGGCGTTGTCGGGATAATCGTAGAGGTCGGAATCGGCGTCGCCCTGGATCACCGCGAGGCCGGCGCTGACCAGGGCGTTGACGCCATCGCTCGACAATTCGATGCCGCGGCCGTCGACGCCCTTTTCGTGCACGAGATAGTCCAGCAGCGCGCCGTCGCCGCAGCCGACGTCGAGAACCCGCGTGCCGGGGGCGATCATGTCGGCGATGATCTGCAGATCGCCGCGCAATGGCGCGCGTGAAGGCCCGGTCATGAGGGCACGACCGGCGACGGGGCCAGGGCTCCGGGGTAGTGCACCTCGGCGCCGGTCAGGAAGCCGGCGACCACCTTGTGGAAGTTCGGCGCATCCAGCAGGAACGAGTCGTGACCGGCATCGGACACCACCTCGGCGAAGCTGACGTTGGCGGCGACGGCGTTGAGGGCCTTGACGATGGCCCGGCTCTCCACCGTCGGATAGAGCCAGTCGCTGGTGAACGAGATCACGCAGAACCGCACGGGCGTCGCGCGGAAGGCGTTGGCAAGCACGCCACCGTGCCGCGCCGGCATGTCGAAGTAGTCCATGGCGCGGGTGATGTAGAGGTAGGAGTTGGCGTCGAAGCGCTCGACGAAGCTGATGCCCTGGTGGCGCAGATAGCTCTCGACGCGGAAGTCCGCCTCGAAGCCGTAGGCCACCGTCTCGCGGTCCTGCAACGAGCGGCCGAACTTCTCGGTGAGCTTTGATTCCGAGAGATAGGTGATGTGCGCCGCCATGCGGGCGACGGCGAGGCCCCGCTGCGGCTGCTTGCCATGGCGATAATAGTCGCCACCGCACCAGTCGGGGTCGGCCATGATCGCCTGACGCCCGACCTCGTGAAAGGCGATGTTCTGGGCGCTGTGATAGGACGCCGTGGCGATCGGCACGGCGGCGAATACCCGCTCGGGAAAGAGCGACGCCCACTCCAGCACCTGCATTCCGCCCATGGAGCCGCCGATCACGGCGAACAGGCGATCGATGCCCAGGTGGTCGAGGAGCATGGCCTGCATCCGCACCATGTCGGCGATTGTGATGACCGGGAACGCGAGGCCCCAGGGCTTGCCATCCTCGGGATTGATCTCGCTCGGTCCAGCCGACCCCATGCAGCCGCCGAGCACGTTGACGCAGACGACGCAGAAGCGGTTGGTGTCGAGCGGCCGGCCCGGCCCGACCAGGAGACTCCACCAGCCCTCCTTGCCGGTTACCGGATGCGGTTCGGCGACGAACTGGTCGCCGGTCAGCGCATGGCAGACGAGGACCACGTTGGAGCGGTCACCATTCATCCGCCCGTACATCTGATACGCCACCGGGAAGTCCCGGAGCGGCATGCCGCAATCGAGCTGGAGCGGGCGATCGCGCCCCAGGTGGACGCGGTGTCCGGGAAGCGGGAACCCCCGACCGCCCGCTGTGTCCTGCGTCAGATGCCGGTGATCGATCATCGCCGTCGGATCCCAGGGTTTGAAGCGGGAGAGCTAGAAACCCGCCTCGGGGGGAGTCAACGTTTTCTTTTGCGTTCCCACGGACGGGTCAGTATTTCTAGGTGGCCCGCGCGGCGCGGCGCCCTGCGGCCGCGTGGCCACATTCCCGGAACCGGACCATGACCACGGACGCCTCACTGGACGCCGTTCGGCGGAAGATCGACGAAATCGACGACCAGATCCAGGATCTGGTGATCGCCCGCACCGAACTGGTCGAGCAGGTGCGCGCCCTGAAGCGCGACGCGCCGATCAAGATCCGGCCGGCGCGCGAAGCGGAGATCATCTATCGCCTGGTCGGCCGCCACCGGGGGCCGTTTCCCAAGCGCGACCTTGCGGCCATCTGGCGGCTGCTGATCACGGCGACGCTGGCCTTCGAGGGACCGTTCTCCGTCGCCGTGTTCACCCCCCACGAGAATGGCGGCTACTGGGATCTGGCGCGCGACCACTTCGGCAGCGCCGTGCCGATGACCCGCCATGCCTCCGTCCGCTCGGTGCTGGAGGCGGTGCATCGCCAGGACGCCACGGTCGGCGTGCTGCCGATGGTGGCGCACGACGACGCCGACCCGTGGTGGCGGCACATCGTCACCAATCAGCCGGGCGCCCCCCGAATCGTCGGGCGCCTGCCATTCGCCGGCCGGGGCAACGGCGTCGGCGGCGACCTGGAAGCGCTGATCGTCTGCCCGCTGCAGTGGACGCCCTGCGGCCGCGACCGCTCGCTGTTCGCCCTCGACCTGGAGCCGGGGCTCGGCCTCAATCAGGTGCGCAAGATGCTTACCGATAACGGACTGGCACCGACCCTGGTGGTGCAGTGGCGCGAAGACGCCGGCACCGGCGCGTGGCTCTATCTGTTCGAGATCGATGGGTGGGTGGCGCCCGACGATCCGCGCCTCGCCGCCTTGGAAGAACGCTTCGCCACGATGTTCAAGCGCTGCATCCGGCTCGGCGG
>CAZBWP010000018.1:16022-18298 GCA_964495295.1 uncultured Rhodospirillaceae bacterium
ATCCATCGCTATCCCGACGGCGGCTGTTCGGCGCTGCGCCAGGCGATCGCCGAGCACCTGGATCTGGACCCCGATCGCATCGTCTGCGGCGCCGGCTCCGATGAACTGCTGGGGCTGCTGTGTCGCGCGTACGCCGGTCCGGGTGACGAGGTCATCCATACGGTCCACGGCTTCCTGATGTATGCCATCGCCGCCCGCACCGCCGGGGCGACGCCGATCGCCGTGGCCGAAACCAATCTCACCGCCGACGTGGATGCCATCCTGGCGGCGGTCAACGATCGCACGCGCCTCGTGTTTCTCGCCAACCCGAACAACCCGACAGGCAGCTATCTGCCAACCGGTGCGCTGCGCCGGTTGCATGCGGGGCTGCCGGACCGGGTGCTGCTGGTGATCGACGCCGCCTACGCGGAATACATGGAGGCCGACGACTACGAGGTTGGCGAACGGCTGGTGGACGCATCGTTGAACGTCGTCACCACCCGCACGTTCTCGAAGATCTACGGTCTCGGCGGCGCGCGCCTCGGCTGGGCCTACTGTCCGCCGGCGATCGCCGACGTGCTCAACCGGGCCCGCAATCCGTTCAACGTCGCCTCGCCGGCGCAGGTCGCCGGGCTCGCGGCCCTTGGGGACCAGGCGTTCGTCGCGATCGCCCGCGCCCACAACGCCGAGTGGCGCGCGTGGACGACGGAGCGGCTCAGGTCCCTCGGGCTCGGTGTGCCGGAGAGCTACGGCAACTTCGTGCTGGCGCGCTTTCCCAAGGTTTCCAATCGCAACGCCGAGGCGGCGGACGCCTTTCTCAAGTCGCGCGGCATCATCGCCCGGCGGATGGCCGGCTACGGGCTGCCCGACGCGCTGCGCATCTCCATCGGCCGGGAGGATGAGATGCGGGCGGCGGTCGCCACCGTGGCGGCGTTTCTCGCGTCATGAATGAACCCGCCCCGCGGTTCCACGTCGAGCGCATCGCGCTGATCGGCGCCGGGCTGATCGGCTCGTCGCTGGCCCGTCGCCTGCGTCACGATGCCGCCGCCCGGCACATCGCGGTGTGTGCCCGCAGTCACGCGACCCTGGACACGGTGCGCGACCTGGGTTTCGCGGACACCATGACCACCGATCCCCGGCAGGCGGTGGACGGGGCCGATATCGTCGTCCTGTGCACGCCACTCGGCGCCTATGCCGACATCGCGACGGCGATGGCGCCCAGGCTCAAGCCCGGCTGCATCGTCACCGACGTCGGCTCGACCAAGCAGTCGGTGATCCGGGACGTCGGCCCCCATTTGCCCGAGGGCGTGCACCTGGTGCCCGGCCACCCCATCGCCGGCACCGAGCACTCCGGGCCGGCGGCGGGCTTTGCCGAGCTGTTCGACGGCCGGTTCTGCGTGCTGACGCCACCACCCGGCACCGACGAGACGGCGATCGCCCGGATCACGGCGATGTGGGAGCAGGCCGGGATGACCGTGCATCGCCTGGACGCCGAGCACCATGACATCGTGCTGGCGATGACCTCGCACCTGCCGCATCTGATCGCCTACACCATCGTCTCCACCGCCACCGACCTGGAGGACCACCTGAAGCGTGAGGTGATCCGCTATTCGGCCGGCGGGTTCCGCGACTTCACCCGCATCGCCGCCTCCGACCCGGTGATGTGGCGGGACGTGTTCCTCAACAACCGCGAGGCGGTGCTGGAGATGCTGCAGCGCTTCACCGAAGACCTGACGGCGCTGCAGCGCGCCATCCGCTGGGGCGAGGGCGAGACGCTGGAAGCGATGTTCACGCGCACCCGCGAGATCCGCCGCGGCGTCATCGCCGAGAAGCAGGCCTAGGCCGGTCGGACAATCGGCACGCGGTTTACGCTTTCTGCACCATGACGCCCTACGGTCATCGGCCGGATCCTGTGCGCTCAGGATCGGGCGATGACGGCGAGCGATGACGGCGGGCGAGGACACGGCGATGGGCGACGAGCGAGAGGCGGACCCGGCCGAGGAGGGGACGGCGCGATCGCAGCGATCCAGTTCGATCGCAGGGTCGTCATCCACGGCGTTGGTTCCGAGAACGGCGTCATTCGAGTTGGCGGGGCATCCCGACCAACCGTGCAGCGGCGAGCAAAGGGGGCCTGCCGATCGCCGGAGCGAATGGGACCGCCGCACGTTTCCGGATCGGCGCGGCAGCAGCCTCCGCATGCCGGCGTCGCCAAGCACCGTTCGGCCCTATGCCTTTCGCAGCTTCGACGACCAGGGGCGCGGCGAGGATCGCCGCCTGGGGTACGACCGCCGCTGGGA
>CAZBWP010000018.1:18398-19507 GCA_964495295.1 uncultured Rhodospirillaceae bacterium
TCGGCCTCGAAGGTGGCGACGTTCTCGTCGTAGAGGCTCATGGGCGAGCGGCGGCCGGTGACGATCACGTTGCCCTTGTAGAGCTTGAGCCGCGCCGTGCCGGTCACCATCGTCTGGGTGTGATCGATGGCGGCCTGCAGGGCCTCCCGCTCCGGCGCGAACCAGAAGCCGTTGTAGATGAGTTCCGCGTAGCGCGGCATCAGCTCGTCCTTGAGGTGGGCGGCGCCGCGATCGAGCGTCAGGCTCTCGACGGCGCGGCGCGCGTGCAGCAACACGGTGCCGCCCGGCGTCTCGTAGACGCCGCGCGACTTCATGCCGACGAAGCGGTTTTCGACCAGGTCGACCCGACCGACCCCATGCGCCCCCGCCAGCCGGTTGAGCCGGTCGAGCAGCGTCGCCGGCGACAGACGCTCGCCGTCGACCGCCACGGGATCCCCCTGCTCGAAGTCGATCTCGACGACGGCGGGGGTGTCGGGTGCGGCTTCCGGGGAGACGGTGCGCAGGAACATCGCCTCGTCCGGCTCCTGCCACGGGTCCTCGAGCGCCCGGCCCTCGTAGGAAATGTGCAGCAGATTCGCGTCCATGGAGTAAGGCGCATCGCCGCGCTTGTCGGTGGGGATGGGGATCTGGTGGCGCTCGGCGTACTCGATCAGCTTTGAGCGGGAGGTCAGGTCCCACTCGCGCCACGGAGCGATCACCCGGATGTCCGGCTTGAGCGCGTAATAGGTGAGTTCGAAGCGGACCTGATCGTTCCCCTTGCCGGTGGCACCGTGCGCCACCGCGTCGGCGCCGACCGCCTCGGCGATCTCGATCTGGCGCTTGGCGATCAGCGGCCGGGCGATGGAGGTGCCCAGCAGATACGCCCCCTCGTAGAGCGCATTCGCCCGGAACATGGGAAAGACGTAGTCGCGGACGAACTCCTCGCGGAGGTCCTCGACGAAGATTTCGCGCACGCCCAGCATCTCGGCCTTGCGCCGCGCCGGCTCCAACTCTTCGCCCTGGCCGACGTCGGCGGTGAATGTCACCACCTCGCAGCCGTAGGCCTCGTTCAGCCAGCGCAACAGCACCGACGTGTCGAGCCCGCCCGAATACGCGAGAACCACCTTCCT
>CAZBWP010000019.1:0-11593 GCA_964495295.1 uncultured Rhodospirillaceae bacterium
GACTTCTTCGCCGAGTTCATGAAGGCGAAGGCCGCGTAGCCGCCGCGGTGGCGGATATTCCCGCGGGCCCGCCGGCCTTCTTGGCCGACGGCCCGCCGGCTTTCCTGGTCGATGGACCACCAGCCTTGCTGGTCGATGGGCCGGAGGACGCGGCCCTCACCGTCGCGCTCGCGCACGGGGCGGGCGCGCCCATGGACGCCGACTTCATGGCCTTCTTCGCCGAGGCACTCGCGGCGCGGGGCCATCGCGTCGTCCGCTTCGAGTTCCCCTACATGGCGAAGCGGCGGGCGGACGGAAAGCGTCGCCCGCCCGACCGGCCCGAGGTGCTGCTGGCGACTTGGCGCGCCGTCATCGCGCAGTTGGGCCCGGACCGGCTGGTGATCGGCGGCAAGTCCATGGGTGGGCGGATCGCCAGCATGCTCGCCGACGCGGCGGGGGTGCGGGGCCTGGTCGTCCTCGGCTATCCGTTCCACGCCCAGGGCAGGCCGGAGGCGCTCCGCGTCGCCCACCTGGAACACCTCAAGACGCCGATGCTGATCCTCCAGGGCACCCGCGACGCGCTTGGCGCCCGCGCCGAGGTCGAGGTGATGGCGGCGGCGGCGCGGCTGTCGCCCGTGATCCGGCTGCACTGGCTGGAGGACGGCGACCACAGCTTCGGTCCCCGCGGCGCCTCCGGCCGCACCCGCACCCAGAACTGGACGGAAGCCGCCGCGGTGCTGGGCGCGTTCGTCGCGGGGCTCGGCGAAGCCCGGCCGCCGGCGCACGCCGTCAGGTCAGCTCCACCCTGAGGGTGCGCCCGACGGCGCGGGCGAGCGTCGCCAGCGTCACGCCGTCGTTGTCCGGGTCGAGCAGGCGGTCCAACTGGGACGGCTGGTCATCCGCCGTTCGGTGCGCATCAGTGCGCCCCCTCATGCTCCGGGCGTTTTTCGCGCAGGGTGACGAACTCCTCCGCCGCCGTCGGGTGGATGCCGATGGTGGCGTCAAACTGCGCCTTGGTGGCGCCGCACTTCAGCGCGATGCCGAGGCCCTGGGCGATCTCCGGCGCGTCGGCGCCGACCATGTGGCAGCCGAGCACGCGGTCGCTCGCCCGGTCGACGATCAGCTTCATCATCGTGCTCTCGTCGCGGCCGGTGAGCGTGTGCTTCATGGGCTTGAAGCGCGACACGTAGACGTCGATCGGCCCGCGCTTGCGCGCGTCGGCCTCGGTCAGCCCGACGGTGCCGATGGGTGGCTGGCTGAACACCGCCGTCGGGATGGCGTCGTAGTCCATCCGCCGCGGCCGGTCGTTGAAGTTGGTCTCGGCGAAGCAGACCCCCTCGGCGATGGCGACCGGCGTCAGGTTGACCCGGTCGGTGACGTCGCCGATGGCGAAGATGTTCTCCACGCTGGTGCGGTGCCAGTCGTCGACGACGACGGCGCCGGCGTCATTCAGCGCCACGCCGACCTCCTCCAGCCCCAGCCCGGCGACGTTGGGGGCGCGGCCGGTGGCAAACATCACGGCATCGGCCTCGATCTCCTCGGCGTGCTCCAGGGTGACCGTCAGCCCGCCGTCGCAGCGCTCGATGGCGTCGGCCACGCAGTCGCGCAGGATGCGCACGCCCTTCTTCTCCATCTCCGCGGCGAGGACGTCGCGCACGTCCTCGTCGAAGCCGCGCAGGATCTGGCTCGCCCGGATGATCAGGGTGACCTCGGCGCCGACGGCGTTGAAGATGCCGGCGAATTCGACGCCGATGTAACCGCCGCCGACGATGACGATGCGCCGCGGCAGCTCCGGCAGGTCGAGCGCCTCGTTGGAGGTGATCACGTGCTCGATGCCCGGCATCTCGGGCAGGCTCGGCCAGCCGCCGGTGGCGATCAGGATCTTCTCCGCCGTCAGCGTCCGGCCGTCGACCTCGATGGTGTGGGCGTCGACGAGCCGCCCCGTTCCCTCGATCAGCTGGACCTTGTTGGTCCGGAGGATCCGCTGGTAGACCCCCTCCAGCCGGTCGAGCTCGGCGTTCTTGGCCTGGATCAAGGCCCCCCAGTCGAGCGACGGCTCGCCCACCGTCCAGCCGTAGCCGCGGGCATCGGCGATCTCATCGGCGAAGTGGGCGCCGTAGACCAGCAGTTTCTTGGGCACGCAGCCGCGCATCACGCAGGTGCCGCCGACCCGGCTTTTCTCGATGATCGCGGCGCGGGCGCCGTAGCCGCCGGCCAGCCGGGTCGCCCGCACGCCGCCGGAGCCGGCACCGATGGTCAACAGATCGTAGTCATAGGTGGACATTTTCGCCGCTCCCTCTCCGAGACGATGTCGCGGGCACGGCCTCAGGTCATGCCGCCGAGGCAGAGGTACTTGATCTCCAGGAATTCGTCGATGCCGTAGCGGGAGCCCTCGCGGCCGATGCCGGATTCCTTCATGCCGCCGAACGGGGCGGCCTCGGTGGAGATGATCCCCTCGTTGATGCCGATGATGCCGTACTCCAGCGCCTCGGCGACCCGCCAGACGCGGCCGATGTCGCGACTGTAGAAATAGGCGGCGAGGCCGTAGGGGGTGTCGTTGGCGAGCCTGACCGCGTCGGCCTCGGTCTCGAAGCGGAAGAGGGGCGCGACCGGGCCGAAGATCTCCTCCCTGGCGCACGCCATCTCCGGGGTGACGTCGGCGAGGATGGTCGGCTCGTAGAACGTGCCGCCGAGCGCGTGGCGCCGGCCGCCGACGACGACGCGCGCTCCCCTGTCGACGGCGTCGGCGACGAGATGCTCGACCTTGTCGATGGCCTCCTGGTTGATCAGCGGACCCTGTTGCACGCCGGGCTCCGTGCCGCGGCCGACGGTGAGCGCTGAGACCGCCTGGCCGAGCTTGGCCGCGAAGTCGTCGTAGACTCCGGCCTGCACCAGCAGCCGGTTGGCGCAGACGCAGGTCTGACCGGAGTTGCGGTACTTGGAGGCGACGGCGCCCGCGACCGCGGCGTCGAGATCGGCGTCGTCGAAGACGATGAACGGCGCATTGCCGCCCAGTTCCAGCGACACCTTTTTCACCGTGGCGGCGCACTGCCCCATGAGCAGCTTGCCGACCTCCGTCGAGCCGGTGAACGAGAGCTTGCGGACGGTCGGGTTGGCGGTGAGTTCGCCGCCGATCGTCACCGGCTCGCCGGTGATGACGTTGAGCACCCCCGGCGGCAGGCCGGCGCGGTGGGCGAGTTCGGCAAGCGCCAGCGCCGTCAGCGGCGTGTCCTCCGCCGGCTTGATGACCACCGTGCAGCCGGCCGCCAGGGCGGGGGCGCATTTGCGGGTGATCATCGCCAGCGGGAAGTTCCATGGCGTGATCGCCGCGACCACGCCGACCGGCTGCTTGAGCACGATGATCCGCTTGTCCCGGCCATGCTGCGGAATGGTGTCGCCATAGATCCGCTTGCCCTCCTCGGCGAACCACTCGACGAAGGCGGCGCCGTAGGCCACCTCGCCGCGCGCCTCGGCGAGCGGCTTGCCCTGCTCGCGGGTCATCAGCATCGCCAGATCGCCGGTATTCTGGACGATCAGCTCGTACCAGCGGCGCAGAAGGCCGGCGCGCTCCTTCGCTGTCAGCGCCCGCCAGGCGGGGAAGGCGGCAGCGGCGACGGCGATTGCGTGGCGCGTCTCCTCCACGCCCAGGCTCGGAACACGTGCGAGCACGGAGCCGTCGGCGGGATCGACCACGTTGAAAGCCGCCGCGTCGGCGGCGGGGATCCAGGCGCCGTCCACATAACAAAGCTGGCGCAGCAGGTCGGTATCGGCTAGATGCATGACGATCTCCGGATCAAGACGAACACATCAAGCATAGTGGGTCGCGCGCCCACTGTTAACCGGCGCGCGGCCGCAAGCGCGGGCGCCGGCGCCGAACAGCTGACGTTGCCGCAACGGAACACCCCATGCCGAAACGCACCGACATCAAGTCGATCCTGATCATCGGCGCCGGCCCCATCATCATCGGCCAGGCCTGCGAGTTCGACTATTCCGGCACCCAGGCGTGCAAGGCGCTGAAAGAGGAAGGCTATCGGGTCATCCTCGTGAACTCCAATCCGGCGACGATCATGACCGACCCCGGCCTCGCCGATGCGACCTACGTGGAGCCGATCACCGCGCCGACCATCGAGAAGATCATCGAGCGCGAGCGCCCCGACGCCGTGCTGCCGACCATGGGCGGGCAGACCGGGCTGAACATCGCCATGGAGTTGGAGAAGTCCGGCGTGTTCGCGCGCTTCGGCGTCGAGATGATCGGGGCGAACGCGGCGGTCATCGCCAAGGCCGAGGACCGGCAGCTGTTCCGCGACGCGATGCTCAAGATCGGCCTCACCTGTCCCCGGAGCAACACCGTTTCCTCCATCGACGAGGCGCGCACGGTGGTGGATGCCCTTGGGTTGCCGGTGATCATCCGCCCGTCGTTCACCCTGGGCGGCACCGGCGGCGGCATCGCCTACAACCTCATCGAATTCGAACGCATCGTCGCCGGCGGTCTCGCCGCGTCGCCGACCCGCCAGGTGCTGATCGAGGAGTCGGTGCTCGGCTGGAAGGAATACGAGATGGAGGTGGTGCGGGACTCCGCCGACAACTGCATCATCGTCTGCGCCATCGAGAACATCGATCCCATGGGCGTGCACACCGGCGATTCGGTGACGGTCGCGCCGACGCTGACCCTCACCGACAAGGAGTACCAGCTCCTGCGCAACGCCTCGATCGCGGTGCTGCGGGAGATCGGCGTCGATACCGGCGGCTCCAATGTGCAGTTCGCCATCAATCCGGAGGACGGGCGGCTCGTCGTCATCGAGATGAACCCCAGGGTGTCCAGGTCCTCGGCGCTGGCCTCCAAGGCGACCGGCTTTCCCATCGCCAAGGTGGCGGCGAAGCTCGCCGTCGGCTACCGCCTCGACGAGATCGTCAACGACATCACCGGCGTCACGCCGGCCGCGTTCGAGCCGACCATCGACTACGTGGTCACCAAGATCCCCCGCTTCACCTTCGAGAAGTTCCCCGGCGCCGAGCCGCTGCTGACCACGTCCATGAAGTCGGTGGGCGAGGTGATGGCGATCGGCCGGTGTTTCGCCGAGTCCCTGCAGAAGGGGCTGCGGAGCATGGAAACCGGCCTGACCGGCCTGGACGAGGTCGACGTCGGGCCCGGCCGGGGCACGATCCTGGCACAGGTGGCGCTGCCGCGGCCGGACCGCGTGCGGGTGATCGCCGAGGCCTTCCGGCGCGGCGTCTCGGTGGACGAGGTCTATGCGGCGTGCCGCTTCGATCGATGGTTCCTGGAGCAGATCCGCCACTTGGTGGAGGTCGAGGAAAGCATCCGCCGCGACGGTCTGGCGGTCGATGCGCCCGCCTTCCTCAGGCTCAAGGCGCTCGGCTTCTCCGATGAGCGGTTGGCGACGCTGTCGGGCAAGAGCCTCGAAGAGGTGAGCCTCCGGCGCAAGGTGCTGGGCGTCCACCCCGTCTACAAGCGGGTCGACACGTGTGCCGCCGAATTCCGCTCGCAGACGTCCTACATGTATTCGACCTACGAGGGCGACGGTCTGCACCCGGCCGACTGCGAGGCCGAGCCCAGCGACCGCGACAAGGTCGTCATCCTCGGCGGCGGCCCCAACCGCATCGGCCAGGGGATCGAGTTCGACTATTGCTGCGTCCACGCCGCCTACGCCCTGAAGGAAGCGGGCTTCGAGGCGATCATGGTCAACTGCAACCCCGAGACGGTGTCCACCGATTACGACACCTCCGACCGCCTCTATTTCGAGCCGCTGACCGCCGAGGACGTCATCGAGTTGATCCGCGTCGAGCAGTCGCGCGGCCGCCTGCACGGCGTCATCGTCCAGTTCGGCGGGCAAACGCCCCTGAAGCTGTCGGCGTCCCTGGCGAAGGCCGGCATCCCCATTCTCGGCACCTCACCCGACGCCATCGACCTGGCCGAGGATCGCGAGCGGTTCCAGCGGCTGCTCATCTCCCTCGATCTTCGCCAGCCGAAGAACGGCATCGCCCGCTCGCCGGCCGAGGCGGAAGCCGTCGCCAATGCCATCGGGTATCCCCTGGTGATCCGCCCGTCGCACGTGCTCGGCGGCCGCGCCATGGAGATCATCCACGAGCACGAAGCGCTCCGCCGCTATCTCCGCGAGGCGGTTGACGTCTCCTGGCAGCACCCGGTGCTGCTCGATTCCTATCTCCAGGACGCGATCGAGATCGACGTGGATGCCGTCGCCGACGGCGAGCGCGTCTTCGTCGCCGGCATCATGCAGCACATCGAGGAAGCCGGCATCCACTCCGGCGACTCGGCCTGCGCGTTGCCGCCGCACAGCCTGCCGGACGACATCATCGCCGAGCTGAAGCGGCAGACGGCGGTGCTCGCCGAAGCCCTCGGCGTGATCGGCCTGATGAACGTCCAGTTCGCCGTGCGGGACGGCCAGATCTACATCTTCGAGGTCAATCCGCGGGCCAGCCGGACGGTCCCGTTCGTCGCCAAGGCGACCGGCGTGCCGATCGCCAAGATCGCCGCGCGCATCATGGCCGGCGAGAAGCTTGCCGCCTTCGATCTGAAGGAAGACCAGCGGATCCGCCACGTCTCGGTGAAGGAGGCGGTGTTTCCGTTCAAGCGCTTCCCCGGCGTCGACATCATCCTCGGGCCGGAGATGAAGTCGACCGGCGAGGTGATGGGCGTCGCCGAAGACTTCCAGCGGGCGTTCGCCAAGTCGCAACTGGGCTCGGGCGTGGTGCTGCCGATGGCCGGAACCGTGTTCATTTCGGTCAAGGATCGCGACAAGCCGGCGGTGATCGCCATGGCCCGCCAGCTCGCCGACCTCGGCTTCACCCTGATCGCCACCGACGGCACGGCGGCGTTCCTGCGCGACCACGGCCTCGCCGCGGACCGGATCAACAAGGTGGCGCAGGGCCGCCCGCACATCGAAGACGCGATCATCGACGGTGCCGTTCATCTCGTCATCAACACCACCGAAGGCGCCCAGGCGATTCGGGACAGCTATTCCATCCGCCGCGAGGCGTTGACGCGCAACGTGCCGCACTGCACGACCATTTCGGGCGCGGCGGCAACCGTGCAAGCCATCGCCGCGCTCCGCTCCGGGGCAACGCTTGAAGTGGCCCCGCTGCAATCGTATTTTACGGGCGCGTTCTGATTGGGGCGTTCGTATTGGCTGATCGTCTTGTGCGGGAGGGGGCTGCCGTCCTCGGGGCGCTTCTGCCGAGGCAACGAGGATCCGTTCCATGGATAAGATACCGATGACCCCCGGGGGCTACCGCGCCCTCGAAACGGAACTGAAGCGGCTCAAGTCGGTCGAACGGCCCTCAGTCATTCGCGCCATCGCGGAAGCGCGTGAACACGGCGACTTGTCGGAGAATGCCGAGTACCACGCGGCGCGCGAGCGGCAGAGCTTCATCGAGGGCCGCCTGGCCGAACTGGAAGACGTGATCAGCCGGGCCGAGGTCATCGATATCTCGAAGCTCAGCGGTGACATCGTGCGCTTCGGCGCGGAGGTGATGCTCGCCGACGAGGACACCGAGGAACAGATCGGCTATCGCCTGGTCGGCACCTACGAGGCCGACGCCGG
This sequence comes from uncultured Rhodospirillaceae bacterium, assembly GCA_964495295.1. GTDB lineage: Bacteria > Pseudomonadota > Alphaproteobacteria > Rhodospirillales > Defluviicoccaceae > CAZBWP01. The sequence continues at coordinate 7,560 of CAZBWP010000019.1, forward strand.
CGCCGGTCTGCTCTCCGTCACCTCGCCGCTGGGCCGCGCCCTGATCGGCAAGACGCTCGGCGAAGAGGTCGAGGTGAACACCCCCAAGGGCCACAAGATCTATGAAATCATCCGGATCTCCTATGGCTGAGCCGACGACAGGAACGGGGGCAGCGGCCCCGGGGCATCGTCCGCAACGCGATGGTGCTGCGTTTCGCGCGCTGATCACGGCCAAGCTGGGGGATGCGCTGATCGATGCGACCTTCCCCGAACTGCCGAACCACAGCCGTGGCAAGGTGCGCGACAGCTATGACCTGGCGGACGGGCGGCGGATCATGATCGCTACCGACCGGCAGAGCGCCTTCGACAAGGTGCTGGCCGCGGTGCCGTTCAAGGGCCAGGTGCTGACCGAAACGGCGCGCTTCTGGTTCGATGCGACCCGCGACATCGTCGCCAACCACCTGCTCGGCCATCCCGATCCGAACGTCATGCTGGTCCGCCGGCTCTCCATGTTGCCCGTCGAGGTCGTCGTCCGCGACTATCTGACCGGGTCGACGTCGACCTCGATCTGGCCGATGTACGACGCCGGCCGGCGCCGGATGTACGGGATCGACTTTCCCGAGGGCCTCAGGAAGAACGAGCGGCTGCCGGAGACGATCCTGACGCCGACCACCAAGGCGGCCGCGGGGGACCACGACGCGCCGATCACGCCGTCCGAGATCGTCGAGCAGGGACTGCTGACCGCCGCCCAGTGGGACGAGATCGCCGCCACCTCGCTCGCCCTGTTCGCCCGCGGTCGCGACATCGCCCGGCAGAACGGCCTGATCCTCGTCGACACGAAATACGAGTTCGGCGTCGATGATGCGGGTCGGATCACGCTCGCCGACGAGATCCACACGCCGGACTCCAGCCGCTACTGGCGGAGCGACAGCTATGCCGCCCGGTGGGCTGCCGGCGAGGAACCGGAAAGCCTGGACAAGGATTTCCTGCGCCTGTGGATCCGAGCGCGCTGCGACCCCTACAACGAGCCGATCCCGGAGATCCCGGCGGAGACGCTGATCGACTTCGGCCTGCGCTACATCGCCCTGTACGAGACCGTCACCGGTGAGGCGTTCCGGCCGCCGGCCGACGACCGGCCGGTGCGCGAGCGCATCCGCGCCGCCCTCGCGCCGTTCGCCGCCGCCTGAACCGACCCCACGCAAGTGCAGCGAGACCGTGCCGTCAAGGACGGCACGGTCGATCGACGGCCGCCGATCGAGCGGACAGTCTGCCGCGGGCAATCGATGGCTCAGACGCTATGCTTCACTCTTCTGCCCGCCCTGGGATCCGTTGTCGGAGCCGACGGTCGGGCCACCCTGGGGCTCGTCGGGCTCGGCGCCGTCGATCGGGATTGGCACCCCGGGTTCGCTTTTCGCCGAGCGGATGGACAACGCCGACTTGACCTGGGTGACGTTGGCGGCGGCGGTGAGCCGTGTCGTGAGGAAGGACTGGTAGGCGTCCCAGTCGCGGGCCACCACCTTCAGCAGGAAATCGGTCTCGCCCGCCAGCATGTGACATTCGCGGACCTCCGGCCAGCCGCGGACCGTTTCCTCGAAGGCCTCCAGATCACGCTCCGCCTGGCTGGAGAGCCCCACCTGGGCGAACACGGTGACATTGTAGCCGAGAGCTTTGGGGTCGATCTCGGCGTGATAGCCACGCACGAACCCCGCCTGCTCCAGTGCACGCACCCGTCGCAGGCACGGCGGCGCCGAGATTCCCACACGCCGCGCCAATTCGACGTTGGTGATGCGCCCGTTGGCCTGAAGATCCCGAAGAATGCGTTGATCGATCTTGTCGAGTCGAACTCTTGCCACGTTGTTTTTCGCTTCCTCCCTGCCTCGTGGTGAAATTATATTGCAGATCGACCAAAATGCAAACGATGTGTCTCCGGCGCCGCGGGCATCGTGCTTGCGCGGCGTGATTCGCGTTCTTATTGTCAGAAAAACCCTTTGATAAGTGCCGTCTCTGCGCGAGCGCCGGGTTCAAGCCTTCAACCAGGATATCCGCATCTTCCCATGACAGACCGTGTCCACAGCAAGGTGGTGGTGCTTGGCTCCGGACCGGCCGGATGTACGGCCGCGATCTACGCCGCGCGGGCCAATCTGCAGCCGGTCCTGATCCGGGGGATACAGCCCGGAGGCCAGCTCACCATCACCACCGACGTGGAGAACTATCCGGGGTTCGCCGAAGCCGTGCAGGGACCCTGGCTGATGGAGCAGATGGAGGCGCAGGCGGCGCACGTTGGCACCCGCCTCATCGACGACACCATCATCGAAGCCGATCTCTCGCGCGCGCCGTTCCGCCTCGTGGGTGACTCCGGCCGGGACTACGTGGGCGACACGATCATCATCTGCACCGGCGCGACCGCGCGCTGGCTCGGGCTGGCCAGCGAGGAGCGCTACAAGGGGTTCGGGGTCTCCGCCTGTGCCACCTGCGACGGGTTCTTCTTTCGCGGCAAGCGGGTGGCCGTGGTCGGCGGCGGCAACACCGCCGCCGAGGAAGCCCTGTTCCTCACCAACTTCGCCGAGCAGGTGACGCTGATCCACCGCCGCGACGCGCTGCGTGCCGAGAAGATCCTGCAGGACCGGGTGTTCCGCAACGGGAAGATCCGCGTGCTGTGGGACAGTGTCGTCGAAGAGGTGGTGGGCGAGGGCTCGCCACCGGGCGTCACCGGCGTCCGCCTGCGCAATCTCAAGTCGAACGAGGCGTCGATGCTGGCGGTCGACGGCGTCTTCATCGCCATCGGGCACACCCCGAACACCGAGCTGTTTCGCGGGCAGCTGACGATGGACGGCGAGGGCTATCTCCTGACCGCCGCCGACAGCACCGTCACCAACGTTCCCGGGGTGTTCGCCGCCGGCGACGTTCAGGACAAGATCTATCGTCAGGCCGTCACCGCCGCCGGCACCGGCTGCATGGCGGCCCTGGAGGCCGAGAAGTACCTCGCGGCCCTCGAAGCGCCGGCGCGGGCAGCCGAGTAGCCGGCTCGGCCTCGCCAAATCAGACACGCCGACAAGGACAACGGGCCGGAATGCTCATGGACTGGGACAAGCTTCGTGTGTTTCACGCCGTCGCCGACGCGGGCAGCTTCACCCGTGCGGGCGAGACGCTCAACCTCAGTCAGTCCGCGGTCAGCCGGCAGGTTGGCACGCTCGAGGAAAGCCTGGGCGCGCCGCTGTTCCATCGCCACGCCCGCGGCCTCGTGCTCACCGAGCAGGGCGAGATCCTGCTGAAGACCGTGCGCGAGATCATCGCCAAGCTGAACATGGTGGAGGCCCGGGTCATCGAAAGCCGGGAACGGCCGCGCGGCCCGCTGCGCATCACCACCACCGTCGCCTTCGGCTCCATCTGGCTGGCGCCGCGCCTCAAGGTGTTCCTGGAAGAGTACGCGGACATCGAGGTGTCTCTGGTGCTGACCGACGAGGAGCTGGATCTGTCCATGCGCGAGGCCGACATCGCCATCCGGATGATGCCGCCGACGCAGTCGGACCTGGTGCAGCGGCGGCTCGTCTCCATGCGCTACCACGTGTTCGCCGCGCCCGGTTACCTGCAGACCCACGGCATGCCGCGGACGGCCGCCGACCTGGATCGCCATCGCCTCGTCGTCTTCGGCGAGGACGCGCGCATGCCCGTGCCGAACCTCAACTGGCTGCTGGAGGCGGGGATCGAGGGCGGCAAGCGCCGCCGGGCGTTTCTCAAGGTCAACAGCACGTATGCGATCTTCCGCGCCGTGCAGAGCGGCATCGGCATCGGTGCGCTGCCGCACTACATGAGCCGGGAAACCAACGGCCTGGTCGAGATCCTGCCGGAAGTGCACGGCCCCAGTCTCGACATCTACTTCGTCTATCCGGAAGAACTCCGCCATTCCAACCGCATCGCGGTGTTCCGCGATTTTCTGGTGCGGGCGTTCGAGAACGCCGCCTGATCGCACCGACCGGCGGCCGCCGGATCAGCGGTGTCCGGCGCCGGGCCTCCTCCAAAAACAGCGAAAACTGGCATCCCCCTTTTCTACCAAT
>CAZBWP010000019.1:11693-19333 GCA_964495295.1 uncultured Rhodospirillaceae bacterium
GGCGCCGGGCCTCCTCCAAAAACAGCGAAAACTGGCATCCCCCTTTTCTACCAATCATGCGTTTGCCGCATGGGAGGATTGCGTCGTTTTTGCTACTGCGAACACCGCCCAGGGAATATAAACAAATACAGATGTTGCAGCGCAGCATCACGGGTTTTTCCGGTTTCGGGTGCAAGGCCCGAAAGAGGGGCCCGCCCCTGGCGGGTCCCACGTCTCCCAGACGTGAAGCCTCCCTGCTAGACTGCCGGGCCTTTCAGGCCCGGCTTCTTTTTGTGCGGATGACTCGCCCGTCGCCCCGCTCCGGAGTTCTGGACCCGTGCGCGGAGCCCGTGGCGTCCACCGCAGACGCGCGCGCCGCGCCGGAAACGGGCGCGCGCCGGCGGTTTTCAGTCGGCCGCGGCGCGGGCCGCGATGATTTCGTCGGCGAGCTTGCCGGAGAGTTCCTGCAGGTGATCGAAGCGCCACTCGAAGGTGCCGACCCCCAGCGTCGATGACCTGAGCTCGGCGATCAGCCCGTCCATCTCCGCTTGCGGCAGCAGGACCGAGACATCGTCCCATCCGGCCCATTCGGTTTTCGCCTCGAACCCCAGGATCTGGCCGCGGCGGCTGCTGACGATTCGCTGCACCCGCGAAGTGAATTCCGAGGGCACCGAGATGCGCACGCTGCAGATCGGTTCCAGCAGCACCGGCTGGCACTTCGGCATGCCTTCGCGCATCGCCAGCGCGCCGGCCTTGCGGAACGCCATGTCGGAGCTGTCGACGGTGTGGAACTGGCCGTCGGTCAGGGTGACCGCCACATCCACCACGGGAAAGCCGAGCGGCCCGCGGTTCAAGTACTCCTTCACGCCGATTTCCACGGCCGGAATGTATTGCTTAGGCACGACGCCGCCGGTGATCGAGTCCGAAAAGACGAAGCCTTCGCCGCGCGGCAGCGGACGGATGTCCAGGTGGACGTCGCCGAACTCGCCGTGACCGCCGCTCTGCTTCTTGTGGCGGGCGTGCTGGCTGACGCTGCCGCGGATGGTCTCCTTGTAGGGGACCTGTGGGCGCGAGGCCTCCACGTTCATGCCGTACCGGTTGCGCAGGCGATCCAGGGCGATCTGCAGGTGCATGTCGCCTTGCCCCCACAGGCAGAGCTCGCTGGTGTTCGCGTCGTGGCCGTAGCTGAGGGAGGAGTCCTCGTCGACCAGCCGGGAAAGGGCGCCCGACAGCTTGACTTCGTCGGCGCGTTGCGCCGCCCGGATGGCCTGGGAGTAGAGCGGCGCCAGGGGCTCGGGCCAGTCGCTGCCGACGACCTTGCCGGAGGGCGACAGCATGGTTCCGGTCGTTGCGCTCTCCAGGCGGCCGAGGGCGACCACGTCACCGGGGCCGGCCTTGGCGAGCTTCTCCGCCTTGGCGCCGAACAGCCGGTTGACGCCGCTCACCCGGTCGCCGTTCAGGGTCATGCCGTCGGTGATCTCGCCCCGCCAGACGCGGGCCAACGAGAGTTTGCCCGTGTGCTGGGCGTGCACCGACTTGAACACCAGCGCACACGTCTCGCCGTCGCCCTCGATGCCGTGCCGGGCCGCGGCAACATCCGGTCCCGGGGCTTCGTGGCGCAGCGCCTTGAGCAGGCGGGTGATGCCGTGCATGCCTTCGGCTGAGCCGAAGAACACCGGGACGATCTGATCCTGCTGCAAATCCCGGGTGAGCGAGGCGTAGATTTCGCCAGGGCTCGGCTGCATGTCTTCCAGCAGTTTTTCCAGCAGGCCGTCGTCGAAGTCGGCGAGTGCTTCCAGCATCTCGGCCCGCGCCTCCGATTCCGGTTCGACCAGAGCCTCGGGAAGCTTCATCAGCTCCGACGGCTTGCCCTCCTGCCAGCGGAAGGTGCGCTCGCTGACCAGGTCGACGAACCCGGTCACGAGGTCGCCGTCGCGGATCGGAATCTCGCGCAACACCATCGGGCGGTGCGACACCCCCTGCAGCGCCTCCAGGGCGGCGCGCAGCTGCGCGTCAGTGCCGTCCATCTTGTTGATGAACACCATGTGCGGGATGCCATGCTCGTCGAGGTAGCGGAACAAGGGCCCGAGGATCAGCGCCTTCGACGGGTCCGGCTCGCAGACGACGACGGCGACATCGGCGACGAGCAGGGCGTTGCGCGCATCCTGCGACAGCTCGATGGAGCCCGGGCAGTCGAGGAAGGTCCAGGTCTCATCCAGATAGCTGGTGGTCGCGACGTTGAGTTCGGTGCTCATCTGCCGGGCGCGCGCCTCCGCGACGGAGTCGCCGACCGTGTTGCCCTCCTTGACGGAGCCTTTGCGGTTGATCGCCTCGGTGCGGAACAGGATGCTTTCGAGCAGGGTCGTCTTGCCGCTGAGGTAAGGACCGACGAGTGCCGCGCACCGTGGCGCGGACGGGTGCTTGGTACTCAAACGAGACCTCCCGGGGTCGAACGGTTTTCAGGATTTGGGATCGGAGGATCCGCAGACATCCGCAAAGCGTAGCGCGGGGAGTGGGCAAATCAAGGGAAAATGCCGATAAGCGGGCCCGCCGTTGACAGCGGGCCCGCACTTGGCGTCGGGAGCCTCGCCCCAGGGAGGCGAGGGCGTTCCGGCGGTCCGGGGCCGCGATGCCGACTAGGATTTCTCACTCGCGCCGAGCCAGCGATAGACGATGCCGGCCAGCGCCCCGCCGATCAGCGGCGCCACCCAGAACAGCCACAGCTGCGCCATCGCCCAGCCACCGACGAACAGCGCCTGACCGGTGCTGCGGGCCGGATTGACCGAGGTATTGGTGACCGGAATGCTGATCAGGTGGATCAGCGTCAGCGCCAGGCCGATCGCCAGCGGCGCAAACCCGGCGGGGGCGCGCCCGTCCGTCGCGCCGAGGATGATCAGCAGGAAAAAGAACGTCAGCACGATCTCGGCCACCAGCGCGGCGGCGAGCGGATACCCGCCCGGCGAGTGCTCGCCGAAGCCATTGGCGGCGAAGCCGTTGGCCAGGCTGAAGTCCGGATGGCCGCTGGCGATCACGAACAGCACCGCGGCGGCGGCGATGGCGCCAGCCACCTGGGCAACCCAGTAGGGCAGGATGTCGCCGGCCGGGATGCGCCCGCCGGTGAACAGGCCCATGGTCACCGCCGGATTGAAGTGCCCGCCGGAGATGTGGCCGACGGCGTAGGCCATGGTGACGACGGTCAGGCCGAAGGCCAGTGACACGCCAACGAAGCCGATGCCGAGTTCCGGAAAGCCGGCCGCCAGCACGGCGCTGCCGCAACCGCCAAGGACCAGCCAGAAGGTGCCGAGAAACTCGGCCGCGATTTTCTTTGCCAACATCTGTGTTTTCTCCTCACGAGTGTCCGATGCGGCGCTACAAGGCCCAAAAAAAACAAATGATCAAGCGCCTTGTTTCGCCGAATCCCCTGATTCAGACGAGGGCGGCACAGGCGCGCTGGATGCGGCTGCACGCCTCGGTGAGCGCTTCGGTGGAGGTGGCATAGGAGACGCGGAAATACGGCGACAGCCCGAAGGCTTCGCCGTGCACCGCGGCGACCCCTTCGGCCTCCAGGAGGTAGGTGACGAAGCCCTCGTCGTCGGCGATGGTGCGCCCGTCCGGCGCCCGCTTGCCGATGACGCCGGCGCACGAGGGATAGACGTAGAACGCACCCTCCGGCGTCGGGCAGTGGAGGCCCGGCGCCTGGTTCAGCATGGACACCACCAGGTCGCGCCGCTCCTTGAAGATCGCGTTGTTGCCGGCGATGAAGTCGTGCGGGCCGTTCAGCGCCGCCACCGCCGCGGCCTGGGAGATGGAGCTGGTGTGCGTCGTCGACTGCGACTGCACCATGTTCATCGCCTTGATCAGGTCGATCGGACCGGCGGCATAGCCGACGCGCCAGCCGGTCATCGCATACGCCTTGGAGCAGCCGTTCAGGGTCAGCGTCCGGGCGAACAGCTCCGGTGCCACCTGGGCGATGGTGGTGAAGCGGAAGTCGTCGTAGATGATGAACTCGTAGATGTCGTCGGTCATCACGCGGACGTGCGGATGGCGCGCCAGCACGTCGGCCAGCGCCTTCAGCTCGTCGGCGGTGTACGCCGCGCCGGTCGGGTTGCCCGGCGAGTTGAGGATCAGCCACTTGGTCTTCGGCGTGATCGCCCGCTCCAGATCGGCCGGGGCGAGCTTGAAGCCGCGGTCCGCCGGGCAGGCGACGAACACCGGATCGCCCTCGCAGAGCAGCGTGATGTCCGGATAGGAGACCCAGTAGGGCGCCGGGATGATCACCTCGTCGCCCGGGTTCAGGGTCGCCACCAGCGCATTGTAGATGGTCTGCTTGCCGCCGCAGCCGACGCTGATCTGGTCGGGCGTGTAGGTCAGGTCGTTGTCGCGCTTCAGCTTGTCGCAAATCGCCTGACGCAACGCCGGCGTGCCGGCGACTGCGGTATACTTGGTCTCGCCGCGGTCGATTGCCGCCTTCGCCGCCGCCTTGATGTGGTCCGGCGTGTCGAAGTCCGGCTCGCCCGCGCCGAGGCCGATGACGTCTCGACCCTGCGCCTTCAGCTCCGCGGCCTTCTGCGTGACGGCGATGGTTGGCGATGGCTTGATGCGGGCGAGCCGCTCTGCGAGAAAGGCCATGTGTTCCTCCGACGGCCGTTGACCAGCGGCCGGACCCTAACGGCAGCATTGTCCGCAGGCAATATCCGAAGCGATTGTCTCGCACGGTTCCACAGCTTTTCCGTGCCCCGGAGTCTTGGACGCGATGATTGAGGCCTTCGCCGGCATGCCGCTTGTCCTCGCCGGCTTTCTCGGCAGCCTGATCGCTGGCCTCGGCACGGCCGTGGGCGCCTTGCCGGTCCTCGCCGGGCGGGGCCGCCTCAGCGACCGCAACCAGGCGCTGGTGCTGGCCGCCGCCGCCGGCATCATGCTCGGCGCCACGATCTTTTCGCTGATCGTGCCGGCGCTCGACGTGGTGACCGAGGCCTCCGGCAGCCGGGTGCGGGCGGCTCTCGTGGTCTCCGCCGGCATTCTGCTCGGATCGCTGGTGATCTGGCTGATCCACGCGCGGGTGCCGCACGAGCACTTCGTCAAGGGCCGCGAGGGCAGCCCGATCATCGACCTCGGCCGCAACTGGCTGTTCATCGTCGCCATCACCCTGCACAACGTCCCGGAGGGCATGTCCGTCGGCACCGCGTTCGGCGCCGGCGAGAGCTCCGGCGTTGCCGTGATGATCGGCATCGGCCTGCAGAACATGCCCGAGGGCCTCGCCGTCGCCGCGGCGCTGACGGCGGAAGGCTTCGGCCGGTGGCGGGCGTTCGGCATCGCCGTGCTGACCGGTCTGGTCGAGCCCCTCGGCGGGCTGGTCGGCGCCGCCGCGGTGTCGCTCGGCGAGGTATTGCTGCCCTGGGGGCTCGCCTTCTCCGCCGGCGCCATGCTGTTCGTGATCTCCGGCGAGATCATCCCGGAGACCCATCGCGCCGGTCGCGAGCACCGCGCCACCGTCAGCCTCGTCGTCGGGTTCCTGGTGATGATGATGCTGGACGTGACGCTCGGCTGACCCCCTGGCGGTTGGCCCCGAACGACCCCATACATCGGACCATGGCTCAACTCGCCGACGCTCCGCTGTTCATCCCCGAGAAGCGGCCGCCCGTCGCCGGCGGCCGGCGCCTCGACATCGTCTCGGAGTTCCGCCCGGCCGGCGACCAGCCGCAGGCGATCGCCGAACTCACCGCCGGCCTGGAGCGGGGCGAGCGCGATCAGGTGCTGCTCGGCGTCACCGGGTCGGGCAAGACCTTCACCATCGCCCACGTGATCCGCAACGTCCAGCGGCCGGCGCTGATCCTCGCCCCCAACAAGACGCTGGCGGCACAGCTCTATGGCGAGATGAAGGCGTTCTTCCCGGACAACGCCGTCGAGTACTTCGTTTCCTACTACGACTACTACCAGCCCGAGGCGTACGTGCCGCGCACGGACACCTACATCGAGAAGGATGCGTCGATCAACGAACAGATCGACCGGATGCGCCACGCCGCCACCCGGGCGCTCCTGGAGCGCAACGACGTGATCATCGTCGCCAGCGTTTCCTGCATCTACGGCATCGGGGCGGTCGAGACCTACAGCCAGATGGTGGTCCGCCTGGAGACCGGCCGGCGCATGGATCGCCGCGACCTGATGAAGGCGCTGGTCGACCTGCAATACCGGCGCAACGATGCGAGCTTCGTGCGCGGCACCTTCCGCGCCCGCGGCGACACGCTGGAGATCTATCCCGCCCATTACGAGGACGCGGCCTGGCGGGTGTCGCTGTTCGGCGACGAGATCGAGGCGATCTGGGAAGTCGACTCGCTGACCGGCGAGAAGACCGCGGCACTCGATCACATCGTCATCTATCCCAACAGCCACTACGTGACGCCGCGGCCGACGCTGCAGCAGGCGATCCCGCGCATCAAGGTGGAGCTGAAGGCGCGCCTGGAAGAGCTGCGCGGCACCGGCAAGCTGCTGGAGGCGCAGCGGCTGGAGGAACGCACCCAGTTCGACCTGGAAATGCTGGAGACGACGGGGAGCTGCGCCGGCATCGAGAACTACTCCCGCTACCTCTCCGGCCGCAATCCGGGCGAGCCGCCGCCGACGCTGTTCGAATACATCCCCGAGAACGCCGTGCTGATCGTCGACGAGAGCCACGTCACGGTGCCGCAGATCGGCGGCATGTATCGCGGCGACTATGCGCGCAAGTCGACGCTGGCGGACTTCGGCTTCCGGCTGCCGTCGTGCATCGACAACCGGCCGCTCAAGTTCGAGGAATGGGAGGCGATGCGCCCGCAGACCATCTTCGTCTCGGCGACGCCGGGGCCGTGGGAAGTGGCGCGCGCCGGCGGCGTCTTCGTCGAGCAGGTGGTGCGGCCGACCGGCCTGATCGATCCCCTCTGCATCGTCCGCCCGGTGGAGCACCAGGTGGACGACCTGATCGCCGAGGCCAAGGCGACGGTCGCCCAGGGCTTCCGCGTGCTGGTGACGACGCTCACCAAGAAGATGGCCGAGCAGCTCACCGAGTATCTCTACGAGCAGGGCCTCAAGGTGCGCTACATGCACTCGGACATCGAGACCCTCGAGCGCATCGAGATCATCCGCGACCTGCGTCTCGGCGCCTTCGACGTGCTGGTCGGCATCAACCTGCTGCGGGAAGGCCTGGACATCCCCGAGTGCGCGCTGGTCGCCATCCTGGATGCCGACAAGGAGGGCTACCTGCGCTCGAAGACCAGCCTGGTGCAGACCATCGGCCGCGCCGCCCGCAACATCGAGGGCCGGGTGCTGCTCTATGCCGACCGCATGACCGACAGCTTGGAGTACGCGCTCGGCGAGACCGAGCGGCGGCGGGAGAAGCAGCAGGCCTACAACGCCGCCCACGGCATCACGCCGCAGAGCATCAGGAAGTCCATCGGCGACGTGCTCGACAGCGTCTACGAGCGCGCCGACCGCGTCACCGTCGACACCGGCGTCTCCGGCGACCGCGAGCTGGTCGGCAAGTCCCTGAAGGCGCACATCGCCGACCTGGACAAGCGGATGCGCGCCGCCGCCGCCGAGCTGGAGTTCGAGGAGGCCGCCCGGCTGCGCGACGAGATCCGCCGGCTGGAGGCGACGGACCTGGGCCTGAACAAGCCCGGCGCGGCGCCGCT
>CAZBWP010000020.1:0-19318 GCA_964495295.1 uncultured Rhodospirillaceae bacterium
AGGCGCTCTAACCAACTGAGCTACTCCCGCCGCCGCGGACGGACGACATACCCCCAGCCCGCCGCCCCGTCAAGCGCGGCCGGTGCCCGGGCCAGGGCCCGGGCGCTCGCTTTCAGCGCCGCGCGCGGTCAGGCCCGTCGGCGGCGCCCGCCGGATTGGCCGACGAGGGCCAGCCCGGCGAAGGCGGCCAGCAGCACCGACAGCGACGTCGGCGCCGCCACGGCCACCGGCACCTGCCCCAAGAACTGCGCGACGATGGGATCGTGATCGCTCAGCAGGGTTTCGAACAGCCGGCCGGCGTTCATGTGCACGAAGTCGACGCCGACGAACCGGTCGAAGACGCTCTGACTGACCAGGATGTGATCCAGGGCCTGGGAGTTGCCCTCGAACTCGAAGGTGAAGACGTCCGTCGGGTCCGGGTTGCTGAACGCCAGGTTGATCAGCACGTTGCTGCCATCATCGGCGCCGATGAGGATGCTGAGCGGCTCGTAGAACTGAAACTCGTTGAAGTCGCCGAGCACGATGATGTTGGCGAGCAAATCGAAGGCGAGGAGCGAGTCGACCGCGGCATTGACCGCCGCCGCCTGGGCGTTGCGCGCCTCGACGCTGCCGTTGGCGGGCGGCTGGGTTGTGCCGAACAGCGGATCGCTGCCCCCCTTGGACGAGAAGTGGTTGTTGATGATGGTGAAGCTTTCCCCGGCGAAGCTGAACTCCATGACCAAGGGAAGGCGCGTGTCGAAGAACGGGCTCGCCGGGTCGGTCTGGAGACCGGCGCTGGGCGTGCCGGTGATCGTCCCATCCTGATCGATGGTGGCGACGCTGTCCGTGGTCAGCGGCACCCGATCGGCGTTGTACAGGAACGCCGTGCGGATGTTGGCACCAGGCGCGCCGCCGCTGGTGTTGTCGCCGATGAACGGGTTGTCCAGGAAGGCGTAGGTCGGCCCACCGGCCTCCACGATGGCATCCACCAGCGTCTGAAGCGTCAATGCGGCGCTGACGGTGCCGTCGTTGACCGCTCCCGAGTTGTCCTGGATCTCCTGCAGGGCGACGACGTCGGGCGCGCCCATGTTGGTGACGATCTGCCGGGCGAGGCCGGCGAAGCGGCCGCTGCCGATGTCGTCGTTGCCGTCCTGGGCATTGGGATCGAGGTTGAAGACGTTGTAGGTGGCGACCGTGAAGTTCATGGCGTCGCCGGCGAGCGCCGTCACCTCGTCGGGCAGGTCGACCTCGGTGGTCACCACCGGCGCCAGCGGGCGGATGCGATAGTCGTTGAAGCTGAACTGGACCACTCCGGTGATGTCGCCGCCGTCGCTGCCTACCAGGTCGCCCATCTCGGGCGGGGTGTCGGGACGGGTGTCGGAGTCGACGGTGCCGACGATCAGGATCCGTTCGGGATTGAGGTCGGCCTCGAGCGGATTGTCGTTGAAACTGTTGACGGTGTCGGCGCTGATGGTGATGCCGCCGCGGGAATTGAGGCTGGTCAGGTTGCCCTCGGCGTCGTCGCGGCTGACGGCGTAGAACTCGCCGCGGTTCGGCCGGGTATCCTCGTCGCTGACCGCCTGGGCGGCCACCAGCGTCACCAGCATGCCCTCAAGGCTCTCGTAGAAGTCGCGGCCGTCGGTGGTCGGGTCGAAGACGACCGATCCCAGGTCGTCGATGATGGTGTTGGGCTGGGTGCGGTGCGGATTGGACGATGGTGCCGCCAGGTTGGTGCTGATCGTGGTCGGGACGATGCTCTGGCCCGATCCGACGACGGTGACCACCGGCGAACTGCCGAGTTGGGTTTCGTTGAAGAACTCCCGGACGGTTCCCTCCACCTCCACGGCATCGCCGATCTGGACTCCCGGCGCGCCGCCGGTGAACACGAAGATGCCGTCCGAGGTGCGGTCGTCGCCGTCCCCGACGGGGTCCTGCATGTAGAAGCCGTTGCTGGCGACGGCGGTAACGACGCCGCCGGTGACCACCCGGTTTCCCGCCTCGGGGGAGACATGTCCCGGCCCCTGGATCTCCATGATCGACAGGACCTGTGACAACGGCGGATTGGGATCGACGCCGTTCGTCGTTCCGGGCGTGTTGAACGTCGTCCCCGTTGCGGGCGTTCCGGCGACGATGCCGGCGAGGTTGAAGTCGTTGCGCGTCCAGTCCGCGTCCGTGTCGGTGTCGGTGCCGTCCGGCAGCCGCGAGGCGCCGCCGACGGAGAACGAACTGCCATCGAAGCCCGGCGCCAGGACCGGGGCGCCGTAGTTCGCATCGCCGACGTCGCCATCCCAGACGCCGATCGAGTCGACGACGCGGAACCAGGGGGTGACGTCGAACACGCCCGTGTTGCCCGTGTCCAGGTCCTGGCCCTGGGTGCCGCTGAAGTCCTCGACGAGAAACAGGCTCATGGTCCCGTTCTCGATGACGTTGTTGAGAAACCCAGTCACCCAGAAGCCCTGGGCATCGGTCGTACCCACCTGGAAGACGCTGTCGATGATGCCCGCCGAGGAATCGCCCTCGATCTGCAGGATGCTCAAGGCGGAATAATCGAAATTGGGCAGTCCGAAAATCTCGACGTACTCTTTGACGTCGGTGCCAACGTGATTGGCCACGAACTCGTTGATGGTCTGTGCTCGCCCGCCGTCACAAATCAAGACAACCAGGGCAGTGCTTGCGAGCAAGGTTCGGATCCGCGTCCCACGGGGCATGCTCATCCAAGAATCTCCAATCCTATCGCACAGTGTCTTGTGGTTTGATTGGCAGAGGCTGGCCAAGTGCCAAAATATCCGGCGCATGCTCGCCAGTCGTCTGCACCAGGAGTGGCCGCGGTCTTGTCGTTCGCAGAGCACGGGAGCGCTGGCCACCCGAAGGACTCGACCAGCAATAGCCGGCTTCCGGCGAGCACTTCCAATGAAACTTTTACGAATATTTGGAGAACGGCGCCGATCCGCCGGAGAACTGCCGGCGCCGGCTTTAGCGACGCGTCAGTCGTGGTCCTCAAGGCCGCCGCCGGCGGGCCGGCTGACGAGCACCGTCACGCCGTCGCGCTCGCGGAGGATGTCGACCTCCTCGTGGGATCTGACGGCAATCTGCGGTTCCGCCCGTTCCTCCTCGGGGCGTCGGTCCGGCGGCGTGACGATGCCGCCCGAGATCACCATCTTGATGGCCTCCTCGACGGTCATGCTCAGCGGGATCATGTCCCTTCTCGGAACGAACAACAGAAAGCCCGAGGTCGGGTTGGGCGTGGTCGGCAGGAAGATGTTGACCACCTCCTCGTCGGTGAGATTCTGCACCTCGCCTTCCGTCCGCCCGGTAATGAAGGCGATGGCCCACAGGCCGCGCCGCGGGTACTCGACGAGCACGGCCTGGCGAAACGCCGCCGACTGCTGGGCGAGGATCGTTTCAATGATCTGCTTGACCGCGCCGTAGATGTTGCGGATCACCGGCATCCGCGCGAGGATTCCCTCGTACATGCGGATCAACAGACGACCGATGAAGCCGGCGGCGAAGAAGCCGATCAGGATCAGCACGACGACGATGATGACGACGCCGAGCCCGGGAAGCGCAAAGGGGAGATAGGTTTCCGGGTTGTAGCGCGCCGGGATCAGCGCGGTGACCTTGGAGTCGATGAAGGTGATGACCAGCCACGCCAGATAGAACGTGATGGCGACCGGCGCGGTGATCAGGATGCCCGCGAAGAAATAGGCGCGAATGCGGGCGCCAAAGCCGACCCTCGGCGCCACCCGCACCGGCTTCGGAATCGGGTCGTCCATGCGGCGGCGCTTATTCCGCCGTTCCTTCCGACGCGATCGCCCCGCGTCCTGGTTCGGCAGATCTTCGGTCGGCTCGTCGGTCATCCCATCGCTCTCAGTGGGCGCTGATGATCGCGTCGGCGACACGACCGCCGCCCATTCGAGATCCTCGGATCACGCTGCCCCCTTGCATACGCCGGCGGGCGTCTTTTCGCGCGCCCTCGCGGTCAGCACATTATAAGAGGAGGTTGGAGAGGAAAAGGATCATTCCCCTTGGCCGCCATTGCGCGCGAGTATCCCGCCTGCCCGCTCGTCGGCGTTGGCGCGGTGGTGTTTCGTGAACGCCACGTGCTCCTGATCCGGCGCCGCCTGCCGCCCCGCGTCGGCGAATGGAGCCTGCCCGGCGGCTTGCAGGAACTCGGAGAGACGGTTGCTGACGCAGCGCGGCGCGAAGTCCTGGAAGAGACGGGAGTGGCGGCCCGCATCCGTGGCGTCGTCGACGTCGTCGACTTGATCCAGCGTGACCCGCTCGACGACCGGGTCCGCACGCACTACACGCTGATCGACATGCTGGGCGTCTGGGAAGCGGGAGAACCGGTTGCCGCATCGGATGCGACCGATGCCGCTTGGATCCCGATCAGCGGGATTGCCCGGCTCGGCCTGTGGTCGGAGACCGAGCGCGTCATCCGGCTCGCCGTCCGCCACCTTGCCGACGACGGCCGATTCTGAGCCGAGGCCGGCTTTTTTCCCGAGCGACGCCGACGAGCGGCATGGTAGTCTCGCGCCCGTCCAATCGCCGAGGTTCGCCATGACCGTCAGCGCCCGCGTTTCCGTCTCCTGTGCCGATCACGTCGGTCTGGTCGCCGCGATCTCCGGACGGCTGTTCGATCTCGGCGGCAACCTGGGCGACACGACGTTCGCCGTCGTGGGCGGCTCCGCCGAGTTCTTTGCCATCGTCGAGTTTCCGGACACCACGTCCCTCGCCGACGTGGGCTCGGAACTGCGCGCCGTGCCAGACCTTGCGGATGCGGTGGTTTCGGTGACGCCGACGATCAGTCCGCCAGAGGCCTCTCCCGCCTCCGCGGTTACCCACACGATCACCGTCTTCGGCGGCGACCGCCCGGGGCTGGTGGCGCGCCTGAGCGAAGCCCTGGCCGACTTCCGCGCCAATATCGTGCGGCTGGAAGCGGAGCGGATGCCCACCTCGGGTGGCTTGGCTTATGCCGTCCGGATTGCCGCGCACATTCCACCCGACACGGCCGCCTCGTGCCTCGCCACCGTCACCAATACGGCGGGAAGCCTGGGGCTCAGCTGTCAGATCGAGCAGTCGATCCCCTGAGGCTCAGGGGCGCCCTGTCCGGTCATCCGCGGAGATCGCGTCGGCGCTGCGGCGTCCATGGACCTGCCGAACCGCCGCCGCGATCTCGCCACCGAGGTCGGCAAGCGCGTCGCTCAAGGCGGCAACGATTAACCGATACGATTCCGGCGACAGCGATTTCGTGCCGTCGGCCTCGATCGCGACCGGAATGTCGAGCGGCCGGCGGAAGGTCGATCGGCCGAAGGCCAACTCCCGGCTGGCGCCGCCATCGAGGATGGTCCATTGGGCGGTGACCACGACCGCCGCATCCCACATCCACTCGAATGCGATGACGTTCGCCTCGATGCGATAGTCGACGTCGATGGCGCGGCTCGTCGGCAACGGCAGGACCCGATCCGTCGGCACCTGGACGGTCAGGTTTTCCGACAGCACGACGGCGATATGCTGGTCGAGCGGCGCCGCCCACTGGTCGAACTCGGCCAGCGTCAGCTCATTGGGCCCGGTCCGGACGGCCACCGAGCGGTGATCGAGGTGTCGCGCCAGCGTGACCGAGGCGATGCCGATGGTCGGCGCCGCACCGGCCATTGGCGTCGCGGCCGTCGACGGCACCGATGCGAGAACGTAGAACCGCGTCGGCTCGGTCTCCGGCCGGAGCAGTGCCGCGCAGGCACTGAGACCGGCGGCAAGCAACAGTGCCGCCGAGCCGGCAGCGAAGCGACGAAGGATGCGACGCTCGGCCATGATCACCGTCCGAACAGGATGGAACTGGGGTTGCGTTCGAGAGAGTCGGCGAGGGACCGGATGGATCGCGACGCCGAATTCAGTTGGCGCAACGCCCCGATGATTTCCACGTAGAGCGGGGAGCCCGGCTCGATCACCCCGTCGACGGATTTGAAGAGCGCGTCGGCGCGCGCGATCGCCGCCCGGGCCTCGGCCAGCAAGGGTTCGATCTGCGCCACAGCCCCGCGACTTTCGGCGAGAAGCGTCTTCGCCTCGGCGGCCGCGGCGCCGGTGCCGTCGGACGCCGCGATCAGACTTGCCGCCAGGGGCGCGACCTGGGCATCGATCGTCGCGATCAGGTCGCGGGTTTCGGCAAGCAGCGCCTGTGCCTCGCCGATGGTCTGATCGAGGGCCGGATCCTCGAGACGGCCACGGATGGCCAGCAGCGTTTCGTTGAGATTGCGAACGATGTCCTCGAGCGGCAGTTCGGCGAGCCTGCTCATGACGTTCCGCGCCGTCGCCCGGATCTCCGCGATGTCCGAACGGACGGTCGGGATCTCGTACGGATCGTCGCTGACGAAGACCGGCTCGCTTTCCGGCCGCATGACCAGATTGATGTGCAGCTTGCCGGTGAGAATGCTGCTGACGGCCAACTGCGCGCGAATGCCGCGATTGATCAGGTTCTCGGTCTGCCGCGCCCGGCCGCGGCGGATCTCGCGGACCAATTCCTGGGGCCCGCCCGTGTACTGCAACGCCTGCGGCAGCAGCACGACGGTCACCGGCGTATGGAAGCTGTCGTCCTGCAGGTTCCAGACGAGGGCGATGTCGCTCACGGACCCAATCTGAACGCCGTTCAGCAGGATCGGCGCGCCGACGTCGAGCCCGGTGACCGCCTCGCTGAAGAACATGACGCCCGGGACGCGGGACTGGAACAGTCGGCCGCTGCCGAACAGGATCAACCCGGTGACGATCAGCGCGATGGCGCCGATGACGAACGCGCCGGTGAGCTTGTGATTGGGTCGTCCATTCATCGGCGGTCGGCGGCTCCTCGGCGCGATCCCCTGGCGCTGGGGGGTTGGGCAAGCGCATACGGGGCAGGATATTCCCTCATATCCCCAGCATGTTCGTGATGACGGCGAAGAGTCCATCGGCGACGACGATCACCACGATCGCCGTGACCACGGCGGAGGTCGCCGCCGACCCGACGTCCGACGCGCTTCGCCCGCACTGGATGCCATACATGCACCCGGCAACGGCGATGATGACACCAAAGACGACGCTCTTGAAGACGCCGATGGCGAAATCGGCGATGCCGAGCGCGCTCTGGGTTTGCACCAGATACTGCATCGGCTCGATGCCGAGCATGCCGACGCCGACGATCATGCCGCCGATGATCCCGAGCACGATGGCGTAGACGCAGAGCAGCGGCATCATGATGATCAGCGCCACGGTCCGCGGTGCCACCAGGAAGTCCATGGACGAGACGCCGATGGTGCGAAGCGCGTCGACCTCCTCGTTGACTTGCATGGTGCCGATCTGGGCGGCGAACGCGGCGCCGGTGCGGCCGGCCATGACGATCGCGGTCATCATCGCGCCCATCTCGCGGGCCATGGCGATGCCGACGAGATTGGCAACGAAGATCTGGGCGCCGAACTGCTGCAGCTGCACGGCGCCAACGAACGCCAGGATGAGGCCGACAAGGACGCTGATCAGCGAGACGATGGGCAGGGCCTGGACACCACAGTCGTTCAGCAGCGCCCACAGGTCGGCACGGCGAAAGCGCGCCCGGCCGGTTACGAACCGAGCCAGGGAAATCGTCAGTTCGCCGACGAAGGCGAGCGTGTCGTTGAAAGCGGCGGCCGCGCGGTGAGCGGCCACCCCCAGGCGATGCAGCAGCGATTCGTCGTCCTCGGGCCTGGGTCCGCCGCGCGCCGCGACGGTCGAAGCCAGTTCCAGAAGAGCCCGTGGGCCTTCGGGCAGCCCCTCGACCTTCACCGTGATGCCAAGCTCGCCGCAGGCCTTGGAGACCGCCTGAATGTAGGTCAGGAAACTGCTGTCCCAGGCCTCGACCGCGGCGCCATCGAACTCGAGTGCCCGCGCCGGAGGCTCCTGGCGCAGCCCAGCGACGATGGCGTTCGGGTCGGGACGGCGGCTGTGCAGGGTCCACCGCCCGGCCAGGCGCAGCCGGGCGCGCCCGCCGGCCAGCCGCTGCATGTCGGCGACGGGAGGGGAATCGGTCCCGGCCGTTGGTTGCGACACCGGCTCCAGTGCGTCCTCGCTTTCAGCCTGTCACGGCGTGAAACGCGTTGTTCCATCGGTCTCGGGTGGCGTCAAGCGATGCGGCGGACATGGTTGTGGACGCGTCATCGCCGATCCGATATTCACGCCCGCAACGGTGTCACGGTTCCAGGGCTTCGCAGAGCGCGTCGAAATCCGGTCCAGCGGAACGCGTTCGGCCCGGCCTTCGCGGTTCACGTCAGAGAGCGTCGTCTTGGGGGAGATTCCATGGTGTTCGGTCCGCCCTGTGCGCGAGGGACTGCGACTGCCCGTCGGCCGATGCACGGCATCCGGCCGGCGGCCAACGTGGCGTCACTGCTGGTTGCCGCAACGGTGCTGGCGGCGTGCGCCGCCGTCGGACCGGACTACACGCCGCCAGCGACGCAGATGCCCGATTTCTGGCACCAGGAACTGACCCGGGGGCTGGCAACGGGCGACGCCGACCTGCAGACATGGTGGACGACCCTCGACGATCCGACGCTGAACGGTCTGGTCGATCGCGCGGCTCAAGGCAACCTGGACGTCAGGCAGGCCCTCGCCCGGGTGCAGGCCGCACGGGCGTTGATCGGCGTCGCCTCGGGTGAGCAGTTGCCCTCGATCGACGCATCCGGTGTGGTCGAGTACGGCCGGATCAGCGAGGGAATCGCCCCCAACGTGGCCGGACGAAGCCGCAGCGACACGTTGATCAGTACCGGTCTCGACGCGACATGGGAGATCGATTTCTGGGGGCGGATCGCGCGCTCGGTGGAATCGGCGGACGCCGACTTCCAGGCATCGGTCGAGGATTACCGGGATGCCCTGGTCGTGCTCTATGCCGAGGTGGCGTCGACGTATGTCGATGTCCGGACGCTGCAGCAACGCATCCGCTCGGCGCTTGGCAACGTCCAGACCCAGCAGCAGACCCTTCGCCTGGTCCAGGAGCGGCGCCGTGCCGGACTCGCCTCCGATCTGGAGGTCGCCCAGGCCCGCCTCAACCTGTCCCGCACCGAGTCGGCCGTCCCCCCCTTGCGCGAGGCCCTCGGACGCGCGGTGCATCAGCTCGGCGTGCTCCTCGGCGAGCAGCCGTCGGCGCTGTACGCCATGTTGGGCGAGGTCGAGCCGATTCCCGATGTGCCGGCAGACGTGGTCGTCGGCCTGCCGCACGAACTGCTCCGTCAACGGCCGGACGTGCGCGGCGCCGAGCGGCTGCTGGCGGCGCAGACGGCGCGAATCGGCGTCGCCACGGCGGATCTCTATCCGCGCTTCTCCCTGTTCGGCTTCTTCGCATTCGAGGCCTTCGATGCCGGGATGTGGTTCAACGGCGGCAGTCTCGCCTACGGCCTCGGACCCTCGGTGCGCTGGAATCTGTTCGATGGCGGCCGGGTACGCAGCCGCATCGAGGTCGAGGATGCCTTGGCCCAGCAGCAGTTCGCCGCTTACGAGCAGGCGGTCCTGAATGCCCTGCGCGAGGTCGAAGACGCGATGCTCGGCTTCGCCCAGGAGCAGCAGCGCCGTGATGCACTAGCGCGCTCGGTCGAGGCGGCGCGCACCGCGACCCGCCTGGTCAGCGAGCTCTACATCACCGGGCTCACCGACTTCCAGAACGTGCAGGACACCGAGCGCAACCGCTTCGAGCAGGAAGACCAGTTCGCCGAGAGCGAAGGCCGCGTGGTGCAGAACCTGATCGCCCTGTACAAGGCCCTCGGTGGCGGATGGGACACCGAAGGGATCAGGACGTCCGAGAGTCCGCCGGGCGCCCTCCCGCCGGGAACGGCAGCGGTCCCCGAAGCCGCCGGCTCCTCTCCCTCCCCGACCGCCGGCGAGGCGCCGGCCGCGAGCAAGGGCCCAGGCGCCACCTGAAGGGCGCCTGCCTCGGCGCGCCGGTCGGTCCGGTCCGGCAGCCTGGATCCGCGGGTAAACCGGCAGGTCAATCGTCGATGTTTCAACCGTCGATGCTGTGGCCAGTGACGGTCCGATGTGGTACCTTCTTGTGCACTGCGGGATAAGCGTATTGCGAATGCGAACGGCGTTTGATCGTCGGCGCTTCTAAGCCCTGCCGAGACGGACTCTGCCGTTTGCTTGGCCACGCGACCAACGGCATCGAAGGGAACGGGCTCGATGAGTGAATGCCTTGAAAACAAGACGTTTGACGAGATCGAGGTGGGGGACAGCGTCTCGCTGACCCGCGCCTTCCGCCGCAACGACCTGGAAACCTGGGCCGCGGTCACCGGCAATATCGCGCTGGTCCATGCCTACGAGGTGGCGGAGCGCGAAGGCATCGCCAGCGCCGGCGGCGGCCACGGGACGTGGGGCACGGCGCTGATCTCGACAATCATCAGCACGCTGCTTCCGGGCGCCGGCACCACCATCCGGTCGAGCCAGGTGGACTACATCAAGCCCCTCGACGTCGGCATGAAGGTGACCGGAACGGTGACGGTGACCGACAAGAACGCTCAGGACCGTTCAGTCAGGCTGGATTGCCGCTGTGTCGACGAAGGCGGCAACGACATCGTCAAGGGAACCGTCGACGCCCTCGCGCCGACCAAGAAAATCAAGGAAACGGTCGAAGATCTGCCACAGGTTTCGCTCCGGCGTCACGACCGGTTTCTTGAACTTTTGAAACGGTGTGAAGGCCTGCCGGCGGCGGCGACCGCCGTCGTTCACCCCTGCAGCGAGGACTCCCTCACCGCCGCGATCCAGGCAGCGGAGCGTGATCTGATCAGTCCGCTGCTGGTGGGACCGGAGGCGAAGATCAAGGCCGTGGCCAACGCTGCCGGCCTTGACATCTCCCCCTACCCCTTGATCGCGGCGAAGCACAGCCACCACGCGGCCGAGCAGGCTGTGGCGATGGTGCGCGCGGGCGAGGCGGAACTGTTGATGAAGGGCAGCCTGCACACCGACGAGTTGCTGACGGAAGTGCTGCGGCGCGACACCGGCATCCGCACCGAGCGCCGGCTCAGCCATTGCTTCCTGCTCAGTGTGCCGACCTATGCCCATCCCTTCATTCTGACCGACGCGGCCATCAACATCGCGCCTGATCTGATGGCCAAACGGGACATCTGCCAGAACGCCATCGACATCGCGCACGCCATGGGGAACCCGGAGCCGAAGGTGGCCATCCTCGCGGCCGTCGAGACCGTCAACCCCGGCATGCCGGCGACCGTGGACGCCGCCGCCCTGTGCAAGATGGCGGATCGCGGTCAGATCACTGGCGGCGTGCTCGACGGCCCCCTCGCCTTCGACAACGCCGCCGACGAGGAGGCGGCCCGCTCGAAGGGCATCAACTCGCCGGTCGCCGGCAAGGCCGACATTCTCGTCGTTCCCGATCTGGAGGCCGGCAACATGCTGGCCAAGCAGCTGACGTTCATGGCCAACGCCGATGCCGCCGGCATCGTCGCCGGCGCCCGCGTGCCGATCATTCTCACCAGTCGCGCCGACAGCGTGCGCACCCGCCTTGCCTCGTGCGCGGTCGCCAACCTCCTCGCCGACGCGATCCGCCGGGGCGAGGCCGGCCGCAAACCGGCGGAGTAGGTGCCGTGACCGATGCGATCCTGGTGATCAACGCCGGGTCTTCCAGCATCAAGTTCGCCGGCTACGCGCAGGCGGACGCCGCCGAGCCCAGTCTGCTCGGCAAGGGACAGGTCGAGGGCCTGAGAACCGCGCCCCGCTTCGAATGCGAGACCGCCGACGGCACGCCGCTCGGCGAGCACGCGTGGAGCGAGCCGATCCGCCACGCCGAGGCCATCGACTTCATCATCGACTGGCTGCAGACGAATGCCAGCAACGTCCGCATCGTCGCGGCCGGGCACCGCGTGGTCTTCGGTGGCCTCGCCTACTCGGGCCCTGCCCGCGTCGATGCCGAGGCGATCGCCGAAATCGAGACACTTGTCCCGTTCTTCCCACTGCACCTGCCGCACAACATCGCCGCCATTCGCGCCCTGGCCGAGGACCATCCGGACCTGCCGCAGGTCGCCTGCTTCGACAACAGCTTCCATCGGACGCAGCCGCGGGTGGCGCAGATGTTCGCCCTGCCCCGGGCGCTGTTCGATAAGGGCGTCCGGCGCTATGGCTTCCACGGCCTGTCGTACGAATACATCGCTCGGAAGCTGCCGGAGTATGCGCCGACAGCGTCCCGGGTGGTGGTCGCGCACCTGGGCAGTGGTGCCAGCATGTGCGCGCTGCGGGGCGGCGAGAGCGTGGAGAGCACGCTCTCGTTCAGCGCCCTCGACGGTCTGCCCATGGGGACGCGACCCGGTGTCCTCGATGCTGGCGCGGTGCTCTACCTGCTGCAGGGCCTGGGCATGACCGTCAAGGACGTCGAACGCATGTTGTACCAGGAGTCCGGCCTGCTCGGCGTCTCCGGAGTCAGCAACGACATGCGGGCGCTGCTCGCCAGTGACGATCCCCATGCCGCCGAGGCGGTGGACCTGTTCGTCTACCATATCGCCAAGCATCTCGGCGCGCTGGCGGCCGCCCTCGGCGGGCTGGACGCGCTGGTGTTCACGGCGGGGATCGGCGAGAACGCGGCGGCGGTGCGGGCGCGGGTTTGCCAGCGGGCGGCGTGGCTCGGCATTCACCTGGACCCGACGGCCAATGCCAACGGCGGCCCCCGCATCAGCACGGCGGATAGCCCGGTCTCCGCCTGGGTGATTCCCACCGACGAAGAACGCATGATCGCCATGCACACCGCGCGCGCACTGTCGCTTTGACGCCGATCCGGCGCAACCTCAGGAGAAAGATGATGAGCGAACCTACTGCGGCGGAACGGTTTTTTGAAGGTGTCCGGGAGCGCTCACTGGGGCCGACCGGCCCCCTCGAAGGCAAGAAGGCGCTGGTCATCGGCATCGCCAACGATCAGTCGATCGCCTATGGCTGTGCGCTGGCGTTCCGTGCCCTCGGCGCCGAGGTGGCGATCACCTACCTCAACGAGAAGACGAAAAAGTTCACGCAGCCGCTGGCCGAGAGACTCGAGGCGCCGCTCTACCTGCCGTGTGACGTGCGCGAAGAGGGCCAACTGGAGGCCGTGTTCAAGGCCATCGAAGAGACATGGGGGCGCCTCGACATCGCCCTGCATTCCATCGCCTTCGCCCCACGCGAGGACCTGCATGGCCGCGTCGTCGACTGCTCGAAGGACGGCTTCCTGATGGCCATGGACGTCTCCTGCCATTCCTTCATTCGCATGGCGAAGTGCGCGGAACCGCTGATGAAAGACGGCGGCAGCCTGTTCACCATGAGCTACTACGGCGCCGAGAAGGTGGTCGAGCGCTACAACCTGATGGGGCCGGTCAAGGCCGCCCTTGAAGCCACGGCACGCTATCTCGCCGCGGAATTGGGACCGAAGGGCATCCGCGTCCATCCGATCTCGCCGGGCCCGATCCGGACCCGCGCCGCGTCGGGCATCGACCGCTTCGACGAACTGATGGAGGAAGCGGCGAAGCGCGCGCCGAGCCGCATGCTGGTGACCATCGAGGACGTCGGCGCCGCAACGGCGTTCTTCGCCACCGATTACGCCCGACTGATCACCGGCGACACCAAGTACATCGACGGCGGCTACCACATCATCGGCTGACCGGAGCCGCGGTGGCGGCGGATACCGGATGCGTCACGCTTCGGCGGGGCGCAGCGGACGCTCCGGGATCGGCAGGTGCAGCATGGCGGCGATGAGGCCGATGATGATCGAGGCGATCCAGATCGCATCGTACGACCCCGTGGCGTCAAAGACGACACCGCCGAGCCAGACACCGAGGAAGCTGCCGACCTGGTGGCTGAAGAAGACGATGCCGAACAGCGTGGTCATGTAGCGAACGCCGAAGATGTGGGCGACCATGCCGCTGGTCAGCGGCACCGTGCCGAGCCACAGCAGACCCATGGCGGCGGCGAACACCAGCACGGTTGCCTCCGTCTTCGGTGCAACCAAGAACACCGCGATGACCAGGGCGCGCAGGGTGTAGAGGCTGGCCAGAAGGTACTTCTTGGGATAGCGGCCGCCGAGGGCGCCGCACGTCCATGTGCCGATGATGTTGAAGAAGCCGATGAGCGCCAGCGCCGTCGCGCCGAGCCCGGGGCGGAGCCCCAGATCGGTCAGGTAGGCCGGCAGGTGCACGGCGATGAAGACGACCTGGAAACCGCACACGAAGAAGCCGGCGGTCAGGTACAGATAGCCGCGATGGCGCCCGGCTTCTACGATCGCCTGGCTCAGGCTTTGCTCGAAGTCGACGATCCCGCCGCCCCGGTGCGGGGCTCGCACCCGGGGGCTCGCCAGCAGCAGCGCCAGCGGCGCCATCACCAGCGCCAGCGCGGCCATCGCCAGGAACGCCTGCGGCCAGCCAAGGGACGAGATGAGTTGCTGTCCGACCGGTGCCATGATGAACTGCCCGAAGGAGCCGCCCGCACTGGCCACCCCGAGCGCCATGCTGCGCTTCTCGGCGGACACGACGCGGCCGACGGCCCCGAGCACGACCGCGAAGCTGGTGCAGCTCATGGCCATGCCGACGAGGAGGCCGCCCCCGATGGTCAGTTGGAGGGCTCCCCCGGCACCGGACATGACGACAAGACCGGCGACGTAGAGGATCGTGCCGACGAGGATGACCCGGAGCGGGCCATACTTGTCGGCGATCATTCCCGAGACCGGCTGCAGCGCCCCCCAGAGCAGATTCTGGATCGCCATGGCGAGACCGAACGACTCCCGCCCGGTGCCGAGATCGATACTCATGGGCGACAGGAACAATCCGAAGGTCTGACGGATCCCCATCGCCAGGGTCAGGATCAGGGCCCCAGCGACAAGCACGCGCGTCGCCTTGCTGTCGAGCCCCATCACGCCTCCTCGAGCCTGTTCCGCATCCGGCAGCCATCGGTCGCGGCGAACACCATGGCCGACGCGGCAGGAATACTGGCAGTTTATGCCACCTAGCGGAAGATAGGGCGTTGGCGACGATCATCACGGACATCGGGACCTGTGATCCCGCCGCTCGCCATGGAACGCCGCCGCATGCCATACCCATATCGCGGTAGGTTCAGCGCGGCGGCTCGTCCATGTCACCCTCCTTCATCGCCTCGCGGTTTCGGGGCTTGCCCGCCCCGGCCCGGGGCGCCATCGCGATGGTTTGCTCGTCTCTGGCGTTCGCCATGATGATGGCGATCGTCCGGCACCTGTCCCAGGACCTGCATCCGTTCGAGGTCGCGTTCTTTCGGAACTTCATCGGCTTTGCCGTCGTTCTGCCGTGGTTCCTGTGCTCCGCCGGGGTAACGCTGCGAACGGAGCGGCCGTGGCTGCATCTCGGCCGGGCCGCCTGCGGCTTGTCGGCGATGCTGTGCCTGTTCATGGCGATCAGCCTGATGCCGTTGGCCGAGGTCACGGCCGTGACGTTCACCTCGCCGCTGTTCGCCACGGCCGGAGCGGCCCTGGTCCTCCGCGAGACCGTGCGCCTGCGCCGATGGACGGCGACCCTGACCGGCTTTGCCGGGGTGCTGATCATCCTGCGGCCGGGGGCCGAGGCGCTCGCTCCCGGCGCCCTGCTGGCGCTGGCGGCGGCGGCGTTCATGGCCAGCGCCATGCTGTTCATCAAGGTCCTGTCCCGAACCGAGCATCCGACAACGATCGTCGTCTACTTCGGCATGCTGCTCACGCCCATGTCCCTGATCCCTGCGCTGTTCGTTTGGGAAACCCCTGCCCTGCATCACCTGCCCTGGCTGATCGCACTCGGCGTGACCGCCACGGTTGGCCAACTGCTGCTGACCCAGGCATTCAGCGCGGCCGACGCGTCGCTGGTCATGCCCTTCGACTTCTCCCGGCTGATCTTCGTCGCCATCATCGGCGCCGTGTTCTACGCCGAACTGCCCGACGTCTGGACGTGGATCGGGGCCGGCGTGATCGTCGCGGCGAGCGCCTATGTCGCCCATCGCGAACGGCAGCTGGGCAAGCCCAACGTGCCGCCTGCGGCTTGATCCGGCGCGCGCCGCCGACCGCCTGACCAGCGGCCGGGACATGGCGGCCAAGCCCTTGCGGCAGGCCGGCTTTCTTGACAAGCGGCGGTTTGACCCTTAAGGCACGACGGGTTTCTTCTGGCCAGCCTGGACCGCGCGCGTGCTCCGGCATCACCGTGGTTCATTTTGCCACCCACCGCCTTCCTGCCCCGGTCCGGCAGGTTTCGGGACGGTTCTCTCGGGGTCACATCACAATACTGGAGGATAACGACATGGCACGCGTTGCATTGGTCACTGGCGGCACTCGGGGCATCGGTGCGGCAATCGCCAAGAGGTTGAAGAACGACGGCTACACGTCCGTGGTTTGCGACGTCGTCGACGAGCAGATTGCGAGTTTCAAGGACGAGACGGGGATCCCCGGCTACAACATCAACGTCGCCGATCACGCCTCCGTGGTCGAGGGCGTTCAGAAAATCCAAGCGGATGTCGGGCCGATCGACATTCTGGTCAACAACGCCGGCATCACCCGCGACGGCATCATGGTGAAGATGTCGCGGGACAAGAACTGGGACCCGGTGATCGCCGTCAACCTGGGCGGCGTGTTCAACACCTGCAATGTCATTCTGCCCGGCATGAACGAGCGGAAGTGGGGACGCATCGTCAACATCAGCTCCATGAACGGCCAGCGCGGTCAGCCGGGGCAGACCAACTATTCGGCGACGAAGGCCGGCGTGATCGGCTTCAGCCGCTCGCTCGCCCTCGAGGCGGCGCGCTCGGGCGTCACCGTCAACTGCATCTGCCCCGGATTCATCCTCACGGAAATGACCGCGGCGATGAAGCCGGAGGTGCTGGAAGCCATGGTCAAGATGATCCCGCTCGGCCGCATCGGTCAGCCGGAGGACATCGCCAATGCCGTCGCCTTCCTGGCGAGCGAGGGAGCGAGCTGGGTCACCGGCGAGACCATGTCGGTCAACGGCGGTCAGTTCATGTATTGAGGATCTAGGCCTTCGGCGAAGCGAAGGCCGACGAGGGCGGGCCATCATTGCCGGTGGCCCGCCGTTTTCGTGCCGACGGCCGGTTGCGACCTGTCGCGGCCTCAGCCAGCCCCCAACTCCGCCGCGACCGCATCCATGAACAGGGCGAGGTCGACGTCGCGGCGGGTGAGTCCGCCGGCGTCGTGGGTCGACAGGGTCACGTCGACGCGGTTGTAGACGTTGAACCATTCGGGATGGTGGTCCATCGCCTCGGCCTTGAGGGCGACCCGTGTCATGAAGCCGAATGCCTGGTTGAACGTCTTGAATGCGAACATCCGCGTGATCGCGTCCCGCCCGGCCGTCTCCGACCACTCTGAGAGCCGGGACAGAGCCTTCTCGCGTTCGGCTCCCGTAAGTTTCTCGACCATGATACACCTTGCGTTGCAGAGGAAACGGCGCCGCCCGGCGCCGCGGGATCCATCGTGATGTCGGATGACCGTCGTGACTTGACCAGGGGGGACATTCTCCCGCCCAGCCTGGATGACATCGAGGCGCTCGCGCGCGTCGCCCTGCAAACGATACCGGCGGTGCTCCGCCAGCGCACCGGCGATGTGATCATCCGGGTCGACGATTTCGTCGACGAAGAGACGGAGATCGCGCTGGGTCTGGAGAGCCCCTACGATCTTCTCGGCCTCTATCAAGGCGTGTCGCTGGATCGCAAGAGCGCGTCGGACCCGGCACCCGAGGCCGACATGATCTTTCTCTATCGCCGCCCGATCCTGGACTACTGGTGCGACAGCGGCGAGGACCTCGCCCACATCGTCCGCCATGTCCTCATCCACGAAATCGGCCACCACTTCGGCCTCAGCGACGACGACATGGATCGCCTGGAACGCATGACATAGCGCCTGACATGGCGCCTAAATGGCGCCGGCAGGCTGGATTGCCGTCTCGCCTACGTCAGGGAACGATGGAAAGTGTCGGAAACCTTGGTGGAGCCGAGGGGGATCGAACCCCTGACCTTCGCATTGCGAACGCGACGCTCTCCCAGCTGAGCTACGGCCCCAGGTCTCCCATGTCCGCGAGCGAGCCGCTTCGGGATGCTCGCTGACGGGACTATGGGGTGCCGCTTCGTGATGTGTCAAGCGGCTGGCGTCGCGGCCGCTTGCGCCGCAGCAAGCGGCCGGCTAGCTTAGCGCCCGCCACCCTCCCAGCGTGAGACCCCCGTTCATGGATGTATTGATCAGCGCCGCATTCCGCCTCGTTATCGCGGTTCTCGAACTGTACATCATCATCGTGTTCGTCGAGGTGGTTCTCAGCTGGCTCATGGCCTTCGACGTGGTCAATGCGCGCAATCGCTTCGTCAACATGGTACGATCCGTAACCTATGCGTTGACCGAGCCGGCGCTCCGGCCGATCCGCAATCTGCTCAAGCGCATCCTGCCCAATCTGGGCGGCATCGATCTGTCGCCGATCGTGCTGCTGCTGCTGATCTATTTCGTCATCGATCTGCTTCAGGGCTTTTATGTCCGCATCGCCATCCCATCGTGACGAGTGCGCGCTGCCGCTGTCGCTCCGCAACGGTGCCGTCCGCGTGCAGGTCCGCGTCGCCCCCAAGGCATCGGTCAATGCGATCCGCGGTCTCCATCGGGAAGCCGACGGCACGGTCTCGCTCAAGGTGTCGGTGACGTCGGCGCCCGAGGCAGGCAAGGCCAACGCGGCGGTGATTCGGACCCTCGCCAAGGCGTGGAAGCTCCAGAAATCCAGCCTGTCCGTCGCCCTCGGCGAAAAGGATCGGCTCAAGTCCATCGAGATCGCGGGCGAGTCCGGGGCAGTCTCGGCGCACATCGCCCACTGCCTCGGGGCAATTTCCGCGCCGCCGGAGGCCTGAGCCGTGCCACGCGCGGACCTCATCGACGGCAAGCGTCTGGCGGCGGAACTCTGCAGCGAGATCCGCGAGGCCGTTCACGACTTGCGATCCGCGCACCATCTGCGCCCCGGGCTCGCCGTCGTCCAGGTCGGCGAGGATCCCGCCAGCTCGATCTATGTTCGCAACAAGGCCGAGCGGACCGAGGCGGTCGGCATGAGCTCATTCATCCATCGGCTGCCGACCGACGTCCGCCAGGAAGACCTGTTGACGTTGGTCCACGGATTGAACTTGGACCATCGTGTGCACGGGATCCTGGTACAACTGCCACTGCCGCCGCAGATCGAGGAACAGAGCGTCATCGAAATGATCGATCCGGCGAAGGACGTCGATGGCTTCCACGTGATCAATGCCGGGCGCGCGGTGACTGGCGCGGGGCCGGCGCTGATCCCGTGCACGCCCACGGGCTGCCTCTTGCTGATCAAGAGCCGCAAGCGCGACCTGACCGGCGATCACGCGCTGGTCATCG
>CAZBWP010000021.1:0-18580 GCA_964495295.1 uncultured Rhodospirillaceae bacterium
ACCTGGGTGATCGAGGTGCCACGGCGCGTGCTGCTGCCGGACCTGGCGGCGGCGGCGGCGGGGGCTCCCCCGGCCGCGACGGCGGCGGCCGAGGCGGCATCGATCACCTTCAGCCGCGCGCAACTGGACGTCTATGGCATCTACGAGCTGCAGACGCTGGAAGAGGTGCTGCGCGGCGACCAGCAGCAGACCACCCGGCAGGACCGGGAAGAAATCGCCAACCGCATTTCCCGCAAGATCGGCTGGCGGGCGCCGCGCGGTGCCTTGCCGCCCGCCGACGACTTTCTCGCCGCCTTCTACGTGGCCCTCAGGGCGCACCTGGAAAAGCGCATGCTCCTCGGCGATCGCCGCGAGAGCAAGCACTACCCGAAGCCGCCGCCCAGGCCCTGAGCCCGGTTCGCACGGCCGGCGTCAGAGGAAGTCGGCGGCCAATACGTCGATGCCGCCGCTTTCCTTCACCGACGCACATCAAGGGAGGCCACGGCCGGCACCGAAAACCAAGTGCCGGCAGGCCAGGACTTATTCGACGAAAACCGAAACTGTGTAGTGAACGAGGAAGCGGTGGCCCGATCGTCGCGCCGCCACCACAGAGGTGGCGACGCGACCCGGAGATGACGCCATCCGCGATCAGAGCACGGTGAGGGACTTCACCCAGACATAGCGCCCGGCGACCCCGCTGTCGACCTCGCCCATGATGCGGACGCGGGTATCAGCTCCGACCTGCTGAGCGGCGAAGGTGCCGCGCGGAATCTCGACACGGATCTCCCCGGTGCCATCGGAGAAGCGGTAGTAGTCCTCGCGCAGGTGCGCGACCACGTTTCCTTCCAGCGTGACGTAGCTCCCGATACGAGCGTTCTGTGCGTCCGCGACACTGGTCGGGGCGCCCTGGACACTGGGCCCGGTGAACTGGGCAAGGGCCGGTGCGGCGAGAATGACAACAATGGCGAGAACGAAAGAGGCGATGCGCATCACGACTGATCTCCCTGGTTTGCGGATGCCAGCCTTGGTCATTGCTGGCATGCGGCTCTGGCACGACGAAGAACTCTCTTACGCGCTGTCCGTTCGTGACAAGGCTTGTATCCGATGCCGGAACGGTCGCGTCCCCAAAACCGTTTGCGAATGATCAAAAAATCAAGACAAACATGCTCGCAAGATCCATCCGTCGCTTCCCGCACTTGATGGCGGAACGGTCCGGCGAACCACCAGTATCTCGTTTCCCTCGCTCGACCCGACGCTGAGCATTGCAAAAGCCGTAGCATGTCGGATCGGGGTCTTCAGCCATCCCATCCCATCCCTTTTGATATTTGATACGGCAATCATATTCCACGGTCAACACCAATCAATGCTTCGGTCCCATAGACAAACCGTCCCGTAACCAGGCGGTCTAACGGCGTCGGCCGCGTCGCGGACATCGCAACAGGTGCAGAACGCGCCGTCGGTAATCCCGCCCGATCAGTCGAACACCGCGAACAGATCGTCGATCTCGGCTCCCTCTTTGCTCCGTCTGAGGTAGAAATAGCCGACCGACGGCAGCACGACGAAGTAGACGACGGTGGCGAAGGCGAGGGCGCCACCGACGATCCCGGCGACGAGGCGGGACAGCAGCGGCGGCACGCCCGCGGCCCCCAGGATGTCGACCGCCCAGCCGACCATCAGGAACAGCCCCGCCGCCGCCGCGCCGGACAACGCGACCACGGCGAGGGCGTGCCAGCGGTAGCCACGGGTCAGGTGCCAGGTGCGCCCCAGCGTGCTGGCGAAGCCGCCGCGTTCCACCACGGCGACCGGCACCAAGACCCAGAAGCCGGCGAGCACGTAGGCGATGAAGACCAGATAGGCGGCCGCCAGCAGCACGGCCGCGGGTGCCGCCACCGGGCCGACCGGCGCGCCGCCCCACAGGACGTGTGCCAGGGCGTAGATCGGCAGCAGCAGCGGCGCCTGGATCAGGGCGAGCAGCACGATCCACAGGCTGGCGATGCCAAGGACGGGCAGCACGCAGGCGAGGCCGTGGCGCAGCGAGGCGCCGATCGGCGCATGCCCCTGGCTCAACGCGGTGAACGCCCCGTGGACCAGCGACGCGATCAGCAGCAGTCCGCCCAACAGCACGGCGACGCCCACCACCGCGCCGCTGCCGAGCAGGCTTGCCGGCACGGCGAGACCGGACAGTGCCCGCTGGATGACGATGTCCAGATCGCCCGCCATCAAGACGAAGGCGACGGCGCCCATCAGCAGCAGCGGACTCGTCACGACGGCGGCGATGACGAAGAACGCGAGACCGTTACCGACAACGATCCGGACGGTTCGGCCGATCACCCGGCCGATCGCGAACTCGGTGGTCACCGGTCGCGGCGCGGGCGATTGAGCGGACATGCGGGCGCTCCCTGGCCAAGGCGCGACAGCGCCTCGTCCGCAGTCTACCCATCACGCCCGAAAAAGCAAAGGGACGGCACCGGGGACGGAGCGGCTACCACAACGACTTGGGCGTCCCGCACTCGGGGCATTCCCAGTCGTCGGGCAAATCCGCGAAGGGAACACCGGGGGGAATGCCTTGCGACGGCTCGCCGACCGCCGGATCGTAGATGTGGCCGCACTCGGTGTCGGGACACGGCACGGGCTTGAGGCTCCAGGCGCGGGCTGGCCTCGCCGCCAGCAGCAGCGAGACGATGGCGCCGACCGACAGGCGGGCACAGGCGCCGAGCGCCCGTCGGCGGCTGAAGGCGGAGCGCATCAGGTTCCCTCCTCCGTGGCTTCAGCGAGGAACGCGCCCCGGCGCGACGTGGTGGCGGCGCGTGCCTGAAGCTCTGGCGCCGGTAAGCGCTGGCTGGTCGCGATCCCCGAGACCGAGCGGGGGGAGGCGCCCCCCGCTCGTGCGTGACTCGGGCTTGGAACGGCGGGTCAAGCGCCGATGACGCCGCCGCCCTGCCGGGTGATGGCGACGACGGACGGCCGCGGCGGCAGGTCGGGCTTGAAGTCCGGCCAGCGCGTCGCGGGATCCTCGAAGGTCGACTCCCGCTCGAAGCCCGGGAAGGCCTTGACGCCGTCCGTCGCCGGATGTTGCACGGCAACGAACAGCGTCGTCGTGTCCGGGGTGAAGATGGGGCCGCACATCTCGGCGCCGATCGGCACGCGATAGAACATCCTGCCGGTGCCGCGCAGCGCGCCCTCGGTTTCAAGCGCCCAGATGCCGTCGGCGGTGCCGGTCTTCGCCCAGCTGGTCCCCTGGTCGGTGGAGATCCACAGCCGACCGAGGCTGTCGACGGCGCAGTTGTCGGGGGCGGCGAACCAGCCGTTCGCCGACGTCGCCGGGTTCCACATGGCGCCGACCTCGGCCACCGACGGGTCGCCGCACTTGACGAGAATATCCCAGGTGCCGGTTGCCGCGGCATGGTCGTTGTCGGTCGGGCTGATCTCGACGATGTGGCCGAAGGTGTTGTCGGGGCGCGGGTTGACGGCGTCGACCTGCTCCGGCTTCCGTCGGGAGTTGTTGGTCAGCATCATGTAGACCTTGTTGGTCTGCGGATTGGGCTCCACGTCCTCCGGCCGGTCCATGGGCGTGGCGCCGAGCAGGTCGGCGGCGCGCCGCGTCTCGATCAGCACGTCGGCCTGGCTGTTGAAGCCGTTCTCGGCGGTGAGCTTGCCCTGGCCGAAGACCAGCGGCAGCCAGCCCACGGTGCCGTCGTCGTTGAACTTGGCGACGTAGAGGGTGCCCTCATCGAGCAGGTCCATGTTCGCCGCGCGGTCGTTCGGGTTGAATGTCCCCGCGGTAACGAACTTGTAGAGATACTCGAAGCGCTGGTCGTCCCCGGAGTAGACGACGACGCGGCCGTCCTTGTTGACGATCGACTCGGCACCCTCGTGCTTGAAGCGGCCGAGCGCCGTGCGCTTCTTCGGCGTCGACGCGGGATCCAGCGGATCGATCTCGACGATCCAGCCGAAGCGGTTGGACTCGTTCATTTCCATGTTGACGTTGAAGCGGTCGTGGAACTGCCCCCAGGGATAGGCGGCGTTCTTCCCGCCGACGCCGTAGCGGTCAAGGTTCCGCTGTTCGGCCAGCCCCTCGGTATTGCCCGAGAAATACTGGTGGAAGTTTTCCTCGGCGGTGAGGTACGTGCCCCAGGGCGAGATGCCACCGGCGCAGTTGTTGAGGGTGCCGATGACCTTGCGGCCGGTGGCGTCGGCCGAGGTCTTCATCCGGTCGCTGCCGGCGGCCGGGCCGGTGATCTCGTTCTCCGAGGCCAGCATGGTGATGCGGCGGTTGTTCGGACTGCCCTTGACCACGGACCAGACGCCGCCGTCCTGCTTGACTTCGAGCACCGAGCAGCCGTGCGCGGCCAGTTCGATGTCGACGATGTCCTTGGTGTACTTGGCCGGATCGACCTTGCGGTCGGAGGCCGTGAGGCCGGGGAACATCACCTCGGGGTTGGTGTACTCATGGTTGGCGCAGAGCAGGCCGTGCGTCGGGTTGTTCGAGCCGAACGGCAGGCCGATGTAGCCGAGGTAGTCGTTGTTGTAGCCGAACTGCTTGGCCTGGGCGGCGGCGGTCTGGTTCATCGGATCGAACGCCGGAGCGTCGGCCTCGACGGGATCGCCCCAGCGGATCAGGATGTTCATGTCGTAGCCGGGGGCGACGTGGTGGGTCTCGTCGACACCGTGCTGGATCTCCTCGAAGACATAGCGGCCGGCGGCGGCATGGGCGCTCTGCGTCATCGCCAGCGCCAGCGGCCCCATGGTGGCGGCGATGGCGGTGACGCCGAGCGCGCCCCGCATCACGTCGCGGCGGCTGAAGCGCGCGGCAACCACATCGCCGAAGGTCGGCGCGGTCAGCGGATTGGTCGAAATGTCGTCGCTGTCGAGGATGGCGTTTTCCGGATAGTCCTGGCGTTCTTGGTCGGTCATGCGTTCTGGCTCCTTCCCATGATGTCCGCGAAGCCGACCCGTGGAAAAGTCTGCTCCGGCTGTCCGCGTGTATAGCGATCTCGCATGACGGTCATATGACAGCGATGTTACCCCATTGTGGCATCATTCATCGCGGGCGAGGGGCTTTGCGGCCGGCGGGAAATTGACGGGCGCCGCCGCCGCGGCTACCGTTTGCTCCGCGCAGCCGACTTGGGCCACTTGATCACCGGAGACCGTTCGCCATGACCTACACCGCTCCCCTCCATGATATGCGGTTCTGCATCAACGATCTGGCTGGCCTGGCCGCGGTTCGCGCGCTGCCCGGCTGCGAGGAGATCGAAGTCGATCTGGTCGACGCGGTGCTGGACGAGGCCGGCAAGTTCGGCGCGGCGGTGCTGGCGCCGATCAACGCCATCGGCGATCAGCAGACATCGGTGTTCGAGAACGGCGTCGTGCGCACGCCCGACGGCTTTCGCGATGCCTGGACCCAGTTCGTCGACGGCGGCTGGAACGGCGTGCCCTTCGAGTCCGAATGGGGCGGTCAGGGATTGCCGTGGCTGGTCTCCACCGCGGTCTCCGAGGTGTGGGCGTCGGCCAACATGGCGTTCAGCCTGTGCCCGATGCTGACCCAGGCGGCGGCGGAACTGCTGCACGCCCACGGCTCGGCGGACCTCAAGCGGCGCTATCTGCCGAAACTGGTTTCCGGCGAGTGGACCGGCACCATGAACCTGACCGAGCCGCAAGCCGGCTCCGATCTGGCGCGGGTGCGTTCGCGTGCGGTCCGCGACGGCGACCACTACAAGATCACCGGCCAGAAGATCTACATCACCTGGGGCGAGCACGACATGGCCGAGAACATCGTGCACATGGTGCTGGCCCGCCTTCCCGATGCGCCTCCGGGCGTCAAGGGGATGTCGCTGTTCCTGGTGCCCAAGTACCTGGGCGACGGCGACGGCGCATCCGGGCCGCGCAACGACCTGCGCTGCGTCTCGGTCGAGCACAAGCTCGGCATCAAGGCGAGCCCGACGGCGGTGATGTCGTTCGGCGACGACGGCGGTGCCACCGGCTGGCTGATCGGTGAGGAGAACCGCGGCCTGGAGCACATGTTCCTGATGATGAACAACGCCCGCCTCGCCGTCGGCCTGGAGGGCGTCGGCATCGCCGAGCGCGCCTACCAATTGGCCCGGGCGTACGCGTTCGATCGGGTGCAAGGCCGCAACCTCGGCTCCGATGATCCCTCGGCCGTGACCATCGCCCACCATCCGGACGTCCAGCGCATGCTGCTGATGATGAAGTGCCGCACCGAGGCGGCCCGGGCGCTGGTCTATTTCGCCGCGGCCAACCTGGACATTGCCCGGCGTCATCCCGACGCGGTCGAGCGGCGGCACCACGATGCGCTCGTCGCCCTGCTGACGCCGGTGGTCAAGGCGTGGTCCACCGACCTCGGCATCGAGATCGCCGACCTCGGCATCCAGGTGCAGGGCGGCATGGGCTACATCGAGGAGAGCGGCGCGCCGCAACACCTGCGCGACGCCCGCATCGCCTCGATCTACGAGGGCACCAACGGCATCCAGGCACTCGATCTGGTCGGCCGCAAGGTGGCGCGGGAGAACGGTGCCACCGTCACCGCCTTCATCGCCCGCATCCGCGAACTCGACGCCGACCTCGCCGCCGGTGGCGACGGCGATCTCCATGTGATTCGTGAGTCCCTGCGGACCGGCGCCGACGATCTCGCCGAAGCCACGGACTGGCTGATCCGAACCTATCCGGCGGAACCGCGCCGTGCCGCGGCCGGAGCCGTCTACTACCTGCATCTGCTCGGAACGGTCGCCGGCGGCTGGTTGATGGCGCAGTCGGCGCTGATCGCCGCGAAGCGCCTGGCGGCGGGCGAGGGCGACACCCGGTTCCTCCGCGCCAAGCGTGTCAGTGCGCGATTCTACACCGATCACGTGCTCTCCCGCAGCGGCGGCCTGCGGGCGGCGACGATGCGCGCCGGCGATTCGCTGCGGGATATCGACATCGACGCCGTTCTCTGAGGTGGCCGTCGCGTGCCCTTTTTGGGACGGTGCATCGGAGCGTGAACGACCGTGTCCGCAGGGGGGCGCGCGCGGCCTGCGCGTTGCTCACCGTCGTCGGGGCGATCCTCGGCACCTGGTGGTTCTTCACCCACTGGGATCCGACCCGGAACGTCTGGAAGCGCTTGAGCCAGCGGGATCCCTACCGCTACGAACAGACCGATCCCCGGTTTCTGGAGATCGACCTGGCGGCGTTGGTGCAGGTGACCTCCGCTGCCGCGGTCGACGCGACGCGGCAGCGCTTGACCGCCTTCCTCTGGGAGGATGGGCGGCTGCCGCTCGATGCCCGGCCAGCGGAGCGACGCACCGTCTACGAGGCGCGGCAGTGGTCATTCCTCGACCGCCTGTCCTTCGGCTGCCCGTCGATCATGACCGCGACCCTCTGGGACCAGGTGTGCCTCACCGACGTCTATGGCGGCATGCCAGACCTGGAGCGCATCGAGTTTCTCCACATTCCCGTCAGCACCGGCTATATCGCCATCGCCGCCCAGTTCACGCCGACGCAGCCGAACGGCCGGCTCGTCGTCTTCCATCAGGGGCTGGCGGGCACCTACCACGATCAGTTCGGCCACATCCGCACGTTGCTCGGGCACGGCCACACGGTGATTGCCTTCAACCAGCCGTCCTACGGCGATTACGGGGGCGTCGTCGCCGGGTATCACGATGCCCCCCTCAAGATGTTCGTCGAGCCGGTCATCATCGCCATCAGCGGCGCCTTGGAGCAGGGCGGCTATGACGTGGTCGACATGGTCGGCTTCTCGTCCGGCGCCTGGGTAACGGTGCTCGCCGCCGCCGTCGACAGCCGCATCCGCAACAGCTACGCGGTGGCCGGCGTGCTGCCGGCGCCCATGCGGCGGCCCAGCGAATCGGCGCCGCCGCAGCTCCGGCCGGAGTTGCTGGCCACGGTCAGCTATCTCGACCTGTTCGTTCTCGGGGCCAGCGGCGAGGGGCGCGGCCAACTCCACATCTTCAACCGCTTCGACAGTTGCTGCTTCGACGGCACGCGCGGGCTGTTGTATGCGCCCATTGTCGAATCGGCGCTCTCCCGCATCGGCTCCGGACGCTTCGAGGTGGTGATCGACGAAACCCACTCCCTGCACAAGATCTCGCGCCTGGCGATGCAGACCATCCTCGCCGACATGGCCCGGCCATGACCGTCCCTGGCGCACGCCGGCGGAGAACGATGTTCGGCACCGTGTTCCGGATCGCTTTCATCATTATCATGCTCGCGCTGTCGGCGGCGTCCGTCTACCTCTGGTGGCGTGGCGGCATGTGGACCAAAGGCGAGATGCCGACCCATGGCATGCAGTTGACGCTGCTCGGCTGCGGCGGTGCGGTCGCCTTCCTGCTGCTGTATGACTACCTCGGCCGCCGCGGGGATGGACGGAATGGCGAGCGGCCGTCGGCGACGGGGTGCCGCAACCGCTCTTGATCGGCGGGCGGTTTCTTCGCACTCTGGTCCAAGGTGCTTTGCCCGTTCTGGTCAGGGGCGCGCCGCCCGGAAGTCGAGTTGCCCATGTTGGCTCACCCAATGCTGATGCCGCAACCTGCCGGGGCGGGAGTCCCCGCCGCCGTTCGCCACGCGCCGGCTTCAGCGATGGCAAGCTAGGCGGCGCCCGACGTGCGAATCTCGCCGACCCTTTGCGTCTACATCGGCCGGCAGTATCTGGTGGCGTTCGTCGGCATCTTCGCCGCGTTCCTGCTCATCATTCTGCTCGCTGACAGCATCGAACTGCTGCGCCGGGTCGCCGGCAAGCCGCACGTTTCGTTCGGCCAGGTGGTCGAGATGGCGGTCTTGAAGCTGCCGTTCCTCGGGCAGCGCGCGTTTCCGTTCGCCGCGCTGTTTGCCGGAATGTTCGTGTTCTGGCGGATGTCGCGGGCGCGGGAGCTGGAGGTCGTGCGCTCGGCCGGCGTCTCCGCCTGGCAGTTCCTGTTGCCGGCGATTCTGGTCGCACTGGCCTTCGGCATCTTCCACGTGACCGTCTTCAATCCCGTGGCCTCGGCATTTCTGGCGCGCTACGAGCGGGAGGCGGCGATCTTGTTGGAGCGCCGGGTCAACACGCTCGCTTTGCGGCAAACCGGGCTCTGGCTGCGCGAGGGCGGTGACGAGGGTCAAATGGTGGTCCACGCCGTCCGAGTCCTGCAGAGCGATGACCGTGTGAACCTGGAGACGGTGACGGTGTTCCGGTACCGGGGCCAGGATACGTTTCTCGGCCGGATCGATGCCAAGCGGGCGACGCTGGAAGACGGCTATTGGCGGCTCTTTGATGCCTGGCTGCGCGAATCCGACGCCCCGGACCGCTTCGAAGCGGTGTACGATCTGCCGACGGAACTGACGAAGGGGCGCATCGAGGACAGCTTCGCGTCGCCCGAGACGATCTCCTTCTGGGACCTGCCGGAGTTCATTGCGACGCTTGATTCGGCCGGCTTCTCGTCCGCCGCGCACCGCTTGCATTACCACGTGCTGCTCGCCGCGCCATTGCTGATGTGCGCGATGGTGTTCATCGCCGCGACCTTCAGCCTGCGGCACACGCGCAGGGGCGGGGCCGTCTATCTGGTCGCCGGCGCCCTGGCCGCCGGCCTGGTGCTGTTCATTTTCTCGGACATCGTCTTCGCGCTGGGGTCGGTGGACCGGGTGCCACCGGCGCTGGCTGGCTGGACGCCGTCCGCGGTGGCGACGTTGCTCGGTCTGACCAGTCTGCTGTTCCTGGAAGACGGCTAGAGCGGATGGGTGACGACGCGCTCCGCCCGGCCCCGCACGGACGTTTCGGCAAACGGCTGCGAACGCGCCGCCTGCGATGGCTGCTGGCCTCCGGCCTCGCGGTTGTCCTGATGCTGACAACGGCCGCGCGTGCGCCGGCACAAACCATTCCGGCTGACCTGCCGATCCTCTTCACGGCCGATGAGGTCGTCTACGACCGCGAGCGGGACCTCGTCGTGGCAACCGGCAACATCGAGGCCTCCCACGGTGACCGCACCCTGATTGCCGACCGGCTGGTTTACGATCAGACGCGCAACGTGCTCACGGTCGAGGGCAACATCGCCCTGATCGAAGCGACGGGCGAGGTGCTGTTCGCCGACCGCATGGAACTGGCCGACAACCTGGAAGCGGGGATGATCGAGAACGTTCGGGCGCTCCTGTCCGATGGCGCGCGGTTCGCCGCCACCGGCGGGCGGCGGGTCGGAGGCAACCGGACGGAGATGCGCAAGGCGGTCTATTCGCCGTGCTTCCTGTGTCCGGACGATCCGGAGCGGCCGCCCCTGTGGCAGATCAAGGCGTTCGAAATGGTCCACGACCAGGAGGCGCGGCGCATCGACTATTCCGACGCCTTCCTCGAGTTCGCGGGCGTCCCCATTCTCTACACCCCGTTCCTCTCCCATCCCGACCCCACGGTGAAGCGCAAGACCGGCTTTCTGGTGCCCGGCTTCGGCAACTCCTCGGATCTCGGCTTCATTTTCAGCCTGCCCTTCTACTGGGTGATCGACGACGACAAGGATGCGACGATCACCCCGATCTACACGTCGAAGGAGGGGCCCGTCCTCGCCCTCGAATACCGCCAGGCGCTGATGAGCGGCACCTTCAAGCTCGATGGCAGCGTCACCGTCGATTCCGAGGACGATTTCCGCGGCCACGTCTTCAGCGAGTTGCGCCACGAGATCAACGACACGTGGCGGATGGGCATCGACTTCAACCGGACGACGGATGACACCTACCTGCGGCGATACGATATCGCCGACCCCAACAGCCTGACCTCGCAGATCTTCGCCGAAGGCTTCCGGGGCCGGAACTACCTGCGCGCCGGCGCGTTCCTGTTTCAGAACCTGGAGGATGACCCGACCGAGAACGAGCCGATCGTCCTGCCCTTGATCGACTTCAACCACGTCGGCCAGCCCGACCCGATCGGCGGCAACTGGACCCTCGATCTCGATGCCTCGGCGGTGACCCGCGAGGACGGACCGGACTACCGCCGGCTGTCTGCCCGGGCCGGCTACGACGTGCCGTTGCGCGATACCATCGGCAGCCTCTACACGCTGAGTGCCGCGCTGTGGGCCGACGGCTACCAGGTGCAGACCCAGCCGATCCCGGGCCAGCCGGGCACGTTCACCGGCATCACCGGCCGGATTTTTCCCCAGGCGTCGGCGCAGTGGCGCTTTCCGCTGGTGCGCAAGGGCGAGCGGCTGGATCAGGTGGTGGAGCCGATCGTCGAGATCGTTGTCGCGCCCAACGGCGGCAATCCCCAGGAGATCCCCAACGAGGACAGCCAGAACGTCGAACTCGATACCAGTAACGTCTTCGGTTTGAAGCGCTTTCCGGGATTGGATCGGGTGGAAAGCGGAAGCCGTCTGAATTACGGTCTGCAGTGGCAGCTGCTGGACAACAATGGCGGCCAGGCCAGCGTGTTCGTCGGACAGGTGTATCGCCTTGTCGACAGCACCGAACTCGACGCCGCCTCCGGGCTGAAGGGCAAGCTGTCCAATCTCGTAGCCGGTGCCAACATCACGTTTCCCCCCTATTTCAGCATCCGCTACAGTTCCGCCTACGATGTCCGGAACGCCCGGTTCCGGCGCAACGAGGTCGCCTTCGGTGGCGGTGTCGACGCGCTGTCGATTGCCGGAACGTACGTGTTCTTCCGCGACGATCCGAATGCGGATTTTCCCTCGCGCGAGGAGCTGCAACTGGGGGTGAACACGCGGCTGACGCGGTACTGGCGGGCGCGCGCCTTCGGCACCGGCGACCTTGCCCAAGGCGGCGGGCTCTTGCGCTTCGGCACCGGACTGACCTACGAAGATGAGTGTTTCCTCATGGATGCAAGCTGGACCCGCGAAGAGTTCGAGGATCGGGACCTCCAACCGTCGGATACCTTCTTCGTGCGGGTGGCGTTGAAAACCCTGGGCGACGTCGGCTTCGGGTTCTAGGAATCCGATGGCAGACCGACCACGCAGGCCCCTGAGAGCCGTGCCCATGATCCGTTTTTGCACGGGGCGATCCAGCGCGGCCGGACGGATCGTCCGCCCCGTCCGGGGGCTCGCGGTCGCGCTGCTGGTGGCCGCCGGGCTCTTGGCGCCCGGCGTGATCGAGCCGGCACAAGGGCAGGCACAAGCACCGGCACAAGCACCGGCACAAACACCGGCACAGGCGTCGCTGCGGAT
Source organism: uncultured Rhodospirillaceae bacterium (assembly GCA_964495295.1). GTDB lineage: Bacteria > Pseudomonadota > Alphaproteobacteria > Rhodospirillales > Defluviicoccaceae > CAZBWP01. Next base: position 12,120 of record CAZBWP010000021.1, read on the forward strand.
CGCCGCCGTGGTCAACGACGAGCCGATCTCCGTGCACGACTTGGCCAGTCGCATGAATCTCCTGATCGTCACCTCCAACATGGCGGAAGGGCCGGAGACCCGGCAGCGCCTTGCCGGCCATGTGCTGCGTCTTTTGATCGAAGAACGGCTGAAGCTGCAGGAAGCGCGACGACTGAACATCAGCGTCAGCCGGGAAGAACTGCAGGGCGCGCTGGTGCAGATCGCCGGGCAGGTCGGCATCAGTCCGGAGTCGCTGCCGAGAATGCTCGAAAGCCGTGGCACCCACATCCAGGTGCTGATCGAACAGGTCGAGGCCGAGATCGCCTGGATCAAGACGGTGCAGGCGCGCACCGGTGGCGGACTCGCCGTGAGCGATGACGACGTCGAGACGCGGCTCCAACAACTGGCGAGCCAGGCCGGCCAGCCGGAAGTCCGGGTCGCGGAGATCTTTCTGCCGATTCCCGGGCCGGGCCAGGAGGCGGAAATCGAGGCGCTGATGCAACGCCTGGTTCAGCAGCTGGCGCAGGGGGCCAGTTTCCGCTCGCTCGCCCGCAATTTCTCGCAAGGAGCGACCGCCGCGGCCGGTGGCGACCTCGGCTGGGCACGGCTGGAGCAGTTCGATCCGGAACTCCGGCCGATCGTCGCCGATCTGCCTCCTGGACAGGCCTATGGTCCGGTGCGGACGGCGCTTGGCTATTACATCCTGTTCATGGTCGAGAGACGCGAGATCCAGGCGCCCGAGGGCGAGGCAGACATGGTTCGCCTGCATCGGCTGGCCCAACCGCTGTCCCGGAGCGCCAACGACGCGGAGGTCCGCGCCACCATGCAACGGTTGGCGGAGACGGCACGCGGCGCCGCCACCTGCGAGGAGCTTTCCGCCGCGGCGCAAGGCAAAGGGATCCTGTCGGGCGACATGGGCGCCGTCGAGTTCCGCCAACTGGACCCGGAACTGCAGAAAATCATCGGGCCGCTGTCTGCGGGCGACAAGACTCCGCCGCTGCTCGCCCAGGACGGCGTGTTCGTTTTCATGGTGTGTGAGCGCGGCCGGCAGGACGTCAGCGAGCGCCTTCGCGCGCGGCTTCGGGAAGCCATCCTGCAGGAGCGGGTGGCAACCGCGTCACGCCGGCTGCTTCGGGAGTTGCACCGCGAAGCCTTCGTGGACGTCCGCATTTGAGCGTGGCCGGACCTCGGGCGCCCTCAGGCAGGCCATCCGGCCGGCTGGGGGAGCACGCGTCGTGCTTGGCGCTCACCATGGGCGAGCCGGCGGGGATCGGCGGGGAACTCACGGTGCAAGCATGGCTCAGGCGCGACGAGGCAGTGCCGCCGTTCGTTGCCATCGATGATGCGGAGCGACTGATCGCGATCGCCGATCGCCTGCAACGCGCGATTCCCGTGCATCGGGTCGGCTCGGCCGCCGAGGCGGCGGCGGCCTTTCCCCAAGCCTTGCCGGTCCTGCATCAACCGCTGCCATGTCAGGTGACTCCCGGCCGGCCGGACCCCGCGGCCGCCGCGGCCGTCATCGCTTCCATCGAGACGTCCGTCGATCTCGTCCGAAGCGGTGCCGCCACGGCCATTGTCACCAATCCGATCCAGAAAAGCACCCTCTATGCGGCCGGCTTCGCCTTTCCGGGCCACACCGAGTTTCTCGCTTCGCTCGCCGGTGCCGGGGGACCGCCGGTGATGATGCTGGCGGGGCCGTCGCTGCGGGTGGTCCCGGTGACCATCCATGTCAGCCTGCGGCGGGCAATCGCCGAGCTGAGCGAGGCGGCCATCGTCGCGACGGCGTCGGCGACGGCCCGGGCGCTGGTGGCGGATTTCGGGATTGTCCGACCGCGGCTGGCGGTGGCCGGCCTCAATCCGCACGCCGGCGAGGACGGCGCGCTGGGTGACGAGGACCGGACGATCATCGCGCCGGCGATCGCCCGGTTGCGGAGCCAGGGGATCGACGCGTTCGGCCCGGTCCCGGCCGATGCCTTGTTCATGCCGCGTGCCCGCTCCGGCTATGACGCGGCGATCTGCATGTATCACGATCAGGCGCTGATTCCGGTCAAGGCCCTCGACGTCGACCGCACGGTGAACGTGACGCTCGGCCTCACGTTCGTCCGCACCTCGCCGGATCACGGCACGGCCCTCGACATCGCCGGCACCGGCCGCGCCGACGCCGAGAGCCTGCTCGCGGCCCTGCGATTGGCGCACGCGATCGCTGCCCGCCGGGCCGCGCCCCTGCACATCGGATGACCGTCCAGGACCTGCCGCCGCTGCGCGACGTCATCGCCCGATACGGCCTGATGGCGCGCCGCTCTCTCGGTCAGCATTTTCTGCTCGACCAGAACCTGACGGACCGCATCGTCCGGGTGGCGGGCGATCTGCGGGGCGCCTCGGTCATCGAGGTCGGGCCGGGGCCGGGGGGCTTGACGCGCAGTCTGCTTGCCGCCGGTGCTGACCGCGTCGTCGCCATCGAAAAGGATCCGCGCTGCGTCGCGGCGCTGAGCGAACTGGCCGGGGCCTATCCGGATCGCCTGCAGGTGATCGAGGGTGACGCGCTCGCCATCGACGCGACGGCGCTGACGCCGGCGCCGCGTCACGTCGTCTCCAACCTGCCCTACAACGTGGGGACGCCATTGCTGCTTGGCTGGCTGCGCCGGGCGCACGCGTTCGCCGGGCTGACGCTGATGCTCCAGAAGGAGGTGGCGGATCGCCTGATCGCGGTTCCGGGGACCGGCGCCTACGGACGCCTGTCGGTGATCGTCCAATGGCTGTGCACGGCGGAGCGCATGTTCAACGTCGACCGGCGGGCGTTCACGCCGCCGCCCAAGGTGACGTCGACGGTGGTCAGGCTGACGCCGCGCCCCGCGCCATTGGCGCCGGCCGCCTGGAGCGCCTTGGAAACGGTGACCGCCGCGGCGTTCGGTCAGCGCCGCAAGATGCTGCGCAGCAGCCTCAAGCCGCTCGGCCTCGATCCCGAGGCCCTCGGCATCGCGCCGAGCCGGCGGGCCGAAGAGCTGGACGTACCGTCATTCTGCGCGCTGGCACGACAGTTGGGCGAGCGGCTGGCCGCGGGATGACGGCGGCCGCACCCGGCCGGACACGCGGTTAGCCGGCCATGCGCGATCGACAGGCCGCGTGGGCGGCGCTGCTGCTCAGCGTCGCCGTGTTGTGCTGGGCCGGAAACTTCGTGATCGGACGCGCCGTCCATGCCGATATTCCGCCGGTCAGCCTGGCCTTCTGGCGGTGGGGCGTCGCCGTGCTGGTGCTACTGCCGGTGGCCGGGCCAGTGGCGTGGCGGCATCGTCGGGTGATCTGGCGGGAACGGCGGCTGCTCGGGCTGCTCGCGGTCCTCGGCGCGGTGCTGTTCCACATTTTTGTCTATTCCGGTTTGCGGACCACCACGGCGACCAACGGCGCCATCCTCCAGGCGGTGGTGCCGGTGGTGATGCCGCTGTTCTCCTGGCTGGTCCTGCGTGCGCCCCTGTTCCGCCTCCAGGCGCTCGGCATCCTCGTCTCGCTCGTCGGTGTCGCGGCGATCGTGCTGCGGGGCGCGCCCGCCGCGATCACCGAGATCGCGTTCACGCCGGGCGACCTGTGGCTGCTCGCGGCGGTTCCCGTCTGGGCCCTCTACTCGGTGCTGCTGCGTCGGCTGCCGCAGGACCTGCCGGGGCTGGCGATGCTGATGGCCATTGCCGCCATCGGCCTGGTCGTGCTGGCGCCACTCTATCTGGTCGAAGTCGCCCACGTGGGCGGCTTCGCCGTGACCGTCGACAGCGTGCTCGCGGTGCTCTACGTCGGCGTGTTCGCCTCGGTGGTGGCCTATGTGTGTTGGAACCGGGGCGTGCACGTGATCGGCCCGAACAGTGCCGGCCTGTTCCTGCACCTGATGCCGGTGTTCACGACCATCCTCGCGGTCATGCTGCTCGGCGAACGGTTGTACGCGTACCATGCCGCCGGCATCGCGCTGGTGGCGGCGGGAATCGTCCTCAGCAGCTCCGGCGGGCGCCCGGCGATCAGCCGCGACTGACCCGGTCGACGAAGGCGCCGAGGCCGACCAGGCGGGTCCGGCGGGCGCGTTCGGCGGTGAGCACGGCGCGCACCTCGGCAACCGCCACATCGATGTCGGCGTTGACGACGATGTAGTCGTACTCCGGCCAGTGGCTCATTTCGTCCGCCGCCTTGGCCATGCGGGCCTGCACCACGTCGGCCGGATCCTGCGCCCGGGCAACCAAGCGGCGATGCAGTTCGCCGTGCGATGGCGGCAGGATGAACACGGCGACCAGATCCGCCGGTGCCGCCTCGCGGAGTTGCTGGGTGCCCTGCCAGTCGACGTCGAACAGCACGTCTCGTCCGGCGGCCAGCGCCTGCTCGACCGGCGATCGGGGGGTTCCGTAGCAATGACCGAAAACGGTGGCGTGCTCGAGCAGTGCGCCCCGGGCGACCATGTCGTCGAACGCCGCCTGATCGACGAACACGTAGTCCCGGCCCTCGACCTCGCCCGGCCGGATCGGCCGTGTCGTCGCCGACACCGACATGCTCAGGTTGTCGTCACCGGCGAGCAGCGCCCGGGCGATCGTGGTTTTGCCGGCGCCGGAGGGCGACGAGAGCACCAGCATCAGGCCGCGGCGGCGGATCGCCGCACGCCGCGCCGCGGCGACGCGCGCCGATGCGTCATTCAATGTTCTGCACCTGCTCGCGGAACTGCTCGATCGCCGCCTTCAGGTCGAGGCCGATGCGGGTGAGGTCGACGTCGGCCGACTTGGAGCAGAGGGTGTTGGCTTCCCGGTTCAGTTCCTGGCAGAGGAAATCGAGCTTGCGTCCGGCCGGCGCGGTGCTGACGGTCAGGGCGCGGGCCGCGGCGACGTGGGCCGCCAGGCGATCGATCTCCTCGCGGGGATCGGCGCGAGCGGCGAGCAGGGCCGCTTCCTGGGCGAGCCGCTCCTCGGTCAGCGGCGGCGCAGCGGTCAGCAGGGCGGACAGCTGTTCCTTGAGCCGCGCCAGCACCGCCTGAGGTTGCGCGGCCGCCAGTTCGCCGGCCGCCACGGCGAGATCGCCGATGCGGGTCAGGTGGTCGGCCAGCACGCTTTCGATGCGCGCGCCCTCTTCGCTTCGCATCGCCGCGAGGGCACCCGCCGCCTCGTCCAGGCCGGCGAGCAGGACCGCCTCGAAGGCCGTCCGCGCGTCCTCCGACAGCTCTTCCTCGGCGGCTTCGATGACGCCGCGCAGCCCGAGCAGCCCGTCGATGGAGGGCGCGCTGGCGTCCGGAAGTCGCTTCTGCAGATCCGTCGCCAGGGTGAGCAGCCGCTCCAGCACCTCGGTGTTGACGCGCACCGCCACGCCGCCGCCGGCGCGGATCACGGTCAAGGTGACGGAGATGTTGCCGCGACTGAACCGGTCGCTGATTCGCTTGCGCGAGGCAAGGTCGAGGGATTCGAACCCCGGCGGGACACGGCAGCGAACCTCCAGGCCACGACCGTTGACGCTGCGCACCTCCCACGTCCAGGTGCGATCTTCGAACTGCCCTTGCGCCCGGGCATAGCCGGTCATCGACGATAACGGCACAGACTCAGTTCCTCCCCACGATCGGATGCACCGGCATGATAGTCGCTCGGGCGCACGCTTCCAAGGGAGGCCGCCGAGAGGGTGCTGGCGGCGGCGGTTGGTTCGGCGGTTGGTTGGGTGGTGGGGGCGGCGCCGGCCTCTGCCGGCCTCCGGTCGTGTCGACGCTACGCTTGCCGATTGATCATCACCACGAAGGGCATGGTTTCGTTGGCGAAGAACAGGCTGCCCAGCGCCGTCACCACCTGCTTTTCCTTGTTCTTGAATGCCGAGTTCAGCTCGTAGGCGTTCTCTTTCGGCAGGTCGCCGGCCTTGTGCAGGTGGTCGATGAAGCGCTCGACGATTTCGTCGGCGGGCAACTCGAAAAAGTCGTCCTCGGCCGTGAAGGTGTAGCTGCTGTCGGTGCCCGACAGCGGGCCCATGACCACGGCCTTGGCGATGATGTGTGCCATCGTGTCCTCCTGTTTCGCCCGCATCGCCATAGCAGAGAGTGTCGGCATTCGCATCCGCCGACAGGGGGCGTCACAAAAGATCCACGAAACCCGCCGCGATGCCGCGGCGGGTGGGGCGTGGTCAATGGGCCAGCAGCGCCGGGATCAGCGAGTACTCGAGGATATGCTGGGTCGTGCCGCCAAAGATGACCTGGCGCAGCCGGCTGTGGGTGAACGCGCCCTTCAGCACCAGGTCGGCGCCCATGTCGCTGGCCTCGTCCAGGAGCGCCTCGCCGGCGGGCCGGCCGAGCGCATCGATCTCCCGGCTGGCAACGGGGACGCCGTGGCGGGCCAAGTGTTCGGCGACCTCGCCGGCGCTCGGTCCCGGCACGCCGCTCCCCTTGACGCTCACCACGTCCACGCGGTCCGCGGCGGCGAGCAAGGGCATGGCAAGGCCGATGGTCCGCGCCGATTCGGTGCTGC
>CAZBWP010000022.1:0-18427 GCA_964495295.1 uncultured Rhodospirillaceae bacterium
ACCGATGTATCTGAAGCTGATCGTGGCTCTGGTCGCGGATGAGAAGACCGAACAGGTGTTGACGGCGGCGCGCGCGGCCGGGGCCACCGGCGCCACCGTCATCACCAGCGTCCGCGGCGAGGGGCTGCACCGGACACGGACCTTTTTCGGCCTGGAACTGGCGGCGCAGCGGGACGTGCTGTTGTTCGTCGTCGCCGAGCCGATGGCCCGCGACATCCTGGAGACGATCGCCGCCGCCGCGCGGCTGGACGAAGAGCCCGGCGCCGGGATCGCCTTCCAGCTCTCGATCGAGGATGCCGTCGGCTTGAGTTCGCAGACGCAAGCCCTGATCAAGGAAATCGAGGACAAGGTATGACCAACCACGACCCCGTCCGCGTCCGCGACGTGATGACCCATTCCATCCGCAAGATCGGCCGGATGGACACCGTTGCCCAGGCGATCCTGGCCATGCGCGAAGCCGGCGTGAGCTCACTTCTGGTGGAACGGCGCGACCCCGCGGACGAGTTCGGCGTGATTGCCATCTCGGACATCGCCCGCGAGGTGATCGCCAAGGACCGCCCGGCCAGCCGGGTGAACGTCTACGAGGTGATGACCAAGCCGGTGCTGACCCTGCCGGCGGACATGCAGATCAAGTATGCGGTGCGCCTGCTGGTCAATTTCCGCGTTTCCCGTGCCCCGGTCGTCGATGACTCCCGCCTGCCCATCGGCATCGTCACCCTGCGCGACATGGTGCTGCGCCACGTCGACGCGCGATGAGCCCGCGGCCGACGCCCGAGACGGCGGCGCGCGGGCTGATGCGGCGCGCCCGTTCGGCGGCGCTGGCGACGGCGCTCCAGCGCGACGACGGCCGGCCGTATGCCTCGCTGGTGACCGTTGCCGCGGACGTGGACGCCACCCCGATCCTGCTGCTCTCGATGCTCGCCGATCACACCCGCAACCTTGCGGCCGATGCGCGGGCGTCGCTGCTGATCGAGGAGGCGGCGCGGCTGGACGCCCCGCAGACCGGCGCCCGCGTCTCGCTGGTCGGCCGGATCGCGCGATCGGACGAGCCGCGACACCGCCGGCGTTTCCTGGCGCGTCACCCGAGTGCCGCGCGCTATGCGGCGTTCGCCGATTTCGCGGTCTACGCGATGACCGTGGAGCACGTCCACCTGGTCGGCGGCTTTGCTGCGGCGCGCTGGCTCGCGGCGGGCGGCGTGCTGAGCCCGGCGCCGGCGGCGGCAGCCATCGCCGATACCGAGGCGGCGGTCATCGCCCACATGAACGAGGACCACGCGGCGGCGCTGGATCTGTATGCGAACCGTCTGCTCGGCCGCCGCGGCAGCGGCTGGCGGCTGATCGCCGTCGACCCCGACGGCTGCGACCTGCGCCACGATGGGCGCCTCGCCCGACTGGATTTCCCGGAACCGGTCGGCGATGCGACGCGGTTGCGGGAAACCTTGATCGCGCTGGCACACCGCGCCCGCGAAATCAAGACCCGCGGCCGCGGACAATAGACCGCAGGCAACCCCGGATTGATCGGGCGATCTTGTTTTATTCCTTTACGTTTTCCGCCAAAGGGTGACGTGGGCACCTTCCGGTTTCGCTTGCATGCACCGCACCAAAGGCCCTAAGTTGACGCACGGAACGTCCGCGGAACCGCTCACGTAGTTTGCTTTTCTGGCCACCCTCCATCGTTTCCGGACGGTCGCCGAGTGGTCCGCTCGAAGATCTCAACCTGCGAGGGACACCCCATGAAAGCTCCGACCTCCAATCAGAAACTCATCGATTACGTCAGCAAGGTTGCCGCGCTGACCAAGCCCGACAGCGTCGTCTGGTGCGATGGCTCGAAGGAAGAGTACGACCGCCTGTGCCAGGTGATGGTCGACTCCGGCACGTTCGTCCGGCTCAATCCGGAGAAGCGGCCGAACAGCTACCTCTGCCGCTCACACCCGAGCGACGTCGCCCGCGTCGAGAACCGCACCTTCATCTGCACCACAAAGAAAGAGGACGCCGGCCCGACCAACAACTGGATGGATCCCAAGGAGATGCGGGCCATCCTGGACAAGGCGTTCGACGGCTGCATGCGCGGCCGGACCATGTACGTCATTCCGTTCAGCATGGGCCCGATCGGCTCGCCGATCGCCTACAACGCCATCGAGATCAGCGACTCGGCCTACGTCGTCGTCAACATGCACATCATGACGCGCGTCGGCACCGCGGTTCTCGATGCCATCGGCAGCGACGGCTTCTTCATTCCGACGGTGCATTCGGTCGGCTATCCGCTCGTCGACGGCAAGCCGGACTTGGCATGGCCCTGCGAGTCGAACATCGACAACAAGTACATCGTCCATTATCCCGAGACCCGGGAGATCTGGTCCTACGGCTCGGGCTATGGCGGCAACGCGCTGCTCGGCAAGAAGTGCCTGGCGCTTCGCATCGCCTCGACCATGGCCCGCGACGAGGGCTGGCTCGCCGAGCACATGCTGATCCTCGGCCTGACCTCGCCGCAGGGTGACCGCACCTACGTCGCCGGCGCGTTCCCGAGCGCCTGCGGCAAGACCAATCTCGCCATGCTGATCGCCCCGAAGGGCATGGACGGCTGGAAGGCGACCACCGTCGGCGACGACATCGCCTGGATCAAGCCGGCCCCCGACGGCACGCTGCGCGCCATCAACCCGGAAAACGGGATCTTCGGCGTCGCCCCGGGCACCAACCGCAGTTCCAACCCGGCGGCCATGGACACGCTCTGGGGCAACTGCATCTTCACCAACGTCGCACTGACCGACGACGGCGACGTCTGGTGGGAAGGCATGGACGGCCCCCCGCCGGCGCACGCCATCGACTGGAAGGGCAACGACTGGACCCCGGCCTCGGGCACGCCGGCGGCGCACCCCAACAGCCGCTTCACCGCGCCCGCCAGCCAGATCCCCTGCATCGATCCCGCGTGGGAGGACCCGCAGGGCGTGCCGATCAGCGCCTTCCTGTTCGGCGGCCGCCTGTCCGCCACCTTCCCGCTGGTCTACGAGGCCTTCGACTGGAAGCACGGCGTGTTCATGGCCGCCAGCATGGGCTCCGAAGCGACCGCCGCCGCCATCGGTCAGGAAGCGATCCGTCGCGACCCGTTCGCCATGCTGCCGTTCATCGGCTACAACATGGCGACGTATTTCGGCCATTGGCTGAAGATCGGTGAGAAGCCCGGCCTCAAGCTGCCGAAGATCTTCCGCGTCAACTGGTTCCGCAAGGACGAGAACGGCAAGTTCATCTGGCCGGGCTTCGGCGACAACATGCGGGTCCTCAAGTGGGTCGTCGACCGGGTGCATGGCCGCGCCGAGGCCGTCGAGAGCCCGTTCGGGCTGATGCCGCGGTACGCGGACATCACCTGGGCCGGCCTCGACTTCAGCCGCGAAAAGTACCACGGCATCACCGACATCGCCCGCGAGGGCGCGTTGGCGGAGGCCGCGGCGCTGAAGGACTACTTCGGCCAGTTCGGCGGCGCCCTGCCGGCCGAAATGGAAGCCCAACGGAAGGCCCTGGCGGCCCGTGCGGAAGCCGCGCCGGCCGTGTGGAGCGCCGCCGCCTGACGGCGACCGCCACGTTGATATCGGGAAGGCCGGCCCTCGGGCCGGCCTTTTCTTTTACCCGGGTTTTCTGCCAGGATTTTCGGGGGCTCGCCCGTCAGCCGCCGGACGACGGCCTGCAGGTGACGCCCGCCCAGACGAGGGCGAGCCAGCCGGCGATCAGCAGAAAGCCCCCGACCGGCGCGGCGCCGGGGACGAGGACGACGTCGAGCAGGACCAGGGCGTAGAGCGTGCCGGAGAACAGCACGATGCCGAGGGCGAAGCAGGTGCCGGCGACGGTCGAAGACGGCCCGCCGCCGCGTGCCGCCAGCCACGCCACGCCGACCAGGGCGGCGGCGTGCACGAGTTGATAGGTGGAGGCGATCGCGAACATGGCGTCGCCGCCGAGCGCGTGCCAGCCGTGGGCGCCGGCGGCGACGCCGATGGCGCCGTTCAGCCCGGCGAGGGCCAACCAGAGGCGCGCCAGCACCACCACCGCCCGCCGGGGGCGCTCAGTCGGCGCCCATCATGCGGCAGCCGCCGGACGCGCACGCCGGCATGCCGCACGGCGCCGCCGGCGCGGTGGCGCCGCCGTTGATCCTGGGCGCCGTCAGCGCCTTGGCGATGTCGCGATCGCCGCAGGTCGGGCAGGCGATCTCGTGGGCCGCGCTCCGCGCATCGAACGCCAGCGAACTCGCGAACCACTCCTCGAACACATGGCCGGCGCCGCATTTCAGGTCGAAGACGATCACCGCGGCAGCTCCGAGTGGCCCATCAGCATCTGGTCGACGGAGCGGGCGCACTGGCGCCCCTCGCGGATCGCCCAGACGACCAGCGACTGGCCGCGTCGCATGTCGCCACAGGCGAACACCCGATCGACGCTGGTGACGTAGCCGCCAGGATCGGCCTCGGTGTCGGCGGCGACGTTGCCACGGTCGTCGAGCGCCACGCCCAGGTCGTGCAGCAGCCCGTCGCGCACGGGGTGCACGAAGCCCATGGCGAGCAGCACCAGGTCGGCATCAATGCCGAACTCGGACTCCGGAACCGGCTGCATCTTCATCCGGCCGTTGTCGCCATTGACCCACTCCAGCCGGTGCATGTGCAGTTTCTCGACGCGGCCGTTGCCGGTGAGGCGGGTGGTGGCGACCGACCAATCGCGATCGCAGCCCTCCTCGTGCGAGGTCGACGTCCGCAGCTTCAGCGGCCAGTCGGGCCACGTCAGGTCCTTGTTCTCGCGTTCCGGCGGGCGCGGCATGATTTCCAGCTGCGTCACCGACGCCGCGCCCTGGCGGATCGAGGTGCCGACGCAGTCCGAGCCCGTGTCGCCGCCGCCGATCACCACGACGTGGCGCCCCGTCGCCAGGATCCGCCGATCCTCGTCGATCTCGCGCCCGTCGAGCCGCGCGTTCTGTTGCGTCAGGAAGTCCATGGCAAAGTGGATACCGTCCAGCTCACGTCCCGGCACCGGCAGATCCCTGGGCGCCTCGGACCCGCCGGCCAGCACCAAGGCATCATACTGATCGAGCAGATCGCCCACCGGAATGTCGACGCCGATGTGGCTGTTGGGCCGGAACTCCACGCCTTCGGCCTGCATCTGCGCCATCCGGCGGTCGATCAGATGCTTTTCCATCTTGAAGTCCGGAATGCCGTAGCGCAGCAGGCCACCGATCTTGTCGCGCTTGTCGAAGACCACGACGGCGTGTCCGGCGCGGGCCAGTTGCTGCGCGCACGCCAGCCCGGCCGGGCCGGACCCGACGACGGCGACCCGTTTGCCGGTGCGGTGGCCGGGGATCTGCGGCACGACCCAGCCTTCCTGCCACCCCTTGTCGATGATCGCGCACTCGATGGTCTTGATGGTCACCGGCTGGTCGACGATGTTGAGCGTGCAGGCGGCCTCGCACGGCGCCGGACAAATGCGCCCCGTGAACTCGGGGAAGTTGTTGGTGGAGTGCAGCACGTCCAGCGCCTCGCGCCAGTGCTGACGGTAGACCAGATCATTCCAGTCCGGGATGATGTTGTCGACCGGACAGCCTTGGTGGCAATAGGGGATGCCGCAGTCCATGCAGCGCGCGCCCTGCCGCGACAGCTCGGCATCGTCGAGCGGCACGACGAACTCGCGCCAATGCCTGACCCGCTCGACGACCGGCGAATAGGCCCGGTCGTGCCGCGTGATTTCCATGAAACCGGTTGGCTTCCCCATGACTCAGTATCCTACCGCGACGCTGATGCCTTCACGTTCCGTCGACCGACTTTTCGCCTGCATCTCCTGCAGCGCGCGACGATAGTCCACGGGCATGACCTTCACGAACTTCGGCAGATAGACGGCCCAGTGATCGAGAATGAGGGCGGCCCGGCGACTGCCGGTGTAGAGCCGATGCTTTTCGATCAGGCGGCGCAGCCGTTCGGCATCGTAACGCGTCATGTCGCTGGCGATATCGACGCGCCCGTGCCCCTCAAGGTCGCCGCCCTGCCGATGATACTCCTCCATCAACGCATCCTCCGCGGCGATCGGTTCCAGGTCGACCATGGCGAGGTTGCAACGCCGCTGGAAGGTCCCGTCCTCGTCGAGCACGTAGGCGACGCCGCCACTCATGCCGGCCGCGAAGTTGCGGCCGGTGGTACCCAGCACGACGACGCAGCCACCGGTCATGTACTCGCAGCCATGATCGCCAACCCCCTCGACGACGGCTTGGACGCCCGAGTTGCGCACCGCGAAGCGCTCGCCGGCGACCCCACGGAAGTACGCCTCGCCGGCGATCGCCCCATAGAGCACGGTGTTGCCGATGATGATGTTCGCGTGCGGGTCGATGGGACTCCGCCGTGACGGGTAGACGATGACGCGTCCGCCGGACAGGCCCTTGCCGACGTAGTCGTTGGCATCGCCCTCCAACTCCAGCGTCACGCCGCGGGCGAGGAACGCTCCGAAGCTCTGACCCGCATTGCCGACACATTTGATGTGAATGGTATCGTCGGGCAGCCCCTCGTGCCCGTAGCGCTTGGCGATCGCGTTCGACAGCATCGTGCCGACGGTGCGGTTGACGTTGCGGATCGGCGTCTCGATGCGCACCGGCTGCCGACGTTCGATGGCCGGGCGCGCCTTGGCGATGAGGACATGGTCGAGCGCCTTGTCGAGGCCGTGATCCTGGGTCTCCGAGTTGTAGCGGGCAACCCCGGGCCGCGCCGGTACCATGTGAAAGATCCGGGTGAAATCGAGCCCGCGGGCCTTCCAGTGGTCCAGCGCCGGGCGCATCTCCAGCCGGTCCGAACGGCCGATCATCTCGTTCAGGGAACGGAAGCCGAGCGCGGCCATGTACTCCCGCACCTCCTCGGCGATGAACAGCATGAAGTTGACCACATGATCGGGCTCGCCGGTGAACCGCTTGCGCAGTTCCGGATCCTGGGAGGCAACGCCCACCGGGCAGGTGTTGAGGTGGCACTTGCGCATCATGATGCAGCCGGCGGAGATCAGCGCGGCGGTGGAGAAGCCGAACTCGTCGGCGCCGAGCAGGGCACCGACGACCACGTCGCGGCCGGTGCGCAAGCCACCGTCCACCTGCACCGCGATCCGGCCGCGCAGACGGTTGAGCAGCAGCGTCTGATGCGTCTCGGCGAGACCGATCTCCCACGGGGAGCCGGCATGGTGGATCGAGGTCAGCGGGCTGGCGCCGGTGCCGCCCTCGAAGCCGGCGATGGTGACGTGGTCGGCGTGGGCCTTGGCAACGCCGGCGGCGACGGTGCCGACGCCGACCTCGGATACCAGCTTGACGCTGACCCGCGCTTCCGGATTGGCGTTCTTCAGGTCATAGATGAGCTGCGCCAGATCCTCGATCGAATAGATGTCGTGGTGCGGCGGCGGCGAGATCAGGCCGACGCCCGGGGTCGAGTGGCGCACCCGGGCGATCCACGCGTCGACCTTGTGACCGGGCAGCTGGCCGCCCTCGCCGGGCTTCGCCCCCTGCGCCATCTTGATCTGCAGATCGTCGGCATTGGCGAGGTATTCCGCGGTCACGCCGAAGCGGCCCGACGCCACCTGCTTGATCGCCGAGCGCATGGAGTCGCCGTTCTCCAGGGGGGCGTTGCGGGTCGCTTCCTCGCCGCCTTCGCCGGTGTTCGACTTGCCGCCGATCCGGTTCATGGCGATCGCCAGCGTCGTGTGCGCTTCCCACGAGATGGCGCCGAACGACATGGCGCCGGTGGCGAACCGCTTGACGATCTCCGAGGCCGGCTCGACCTCCGAGAGCGGGATCGGCGTGTCGGCGGTCCGCAACTGAAAGAGGCCGCGCAGGTTCTTCAGCTTCGCCGTCTGATCGTCGACGCGCGCGGTGTAGGCCTTGAACTTCTTGTAGTCGCCGGACCGCGTCGCATGCTGCAGCAACGCCACCGTCTCCGGCTTCCAGACGTGCTCCTCGCCGCGCAGGCGGAAGGCGAGTTCGCCGCCCACGTCGAGGGCGTTGCGCAACACCGGTGAGTCGCCCCAGGCGGCGCGATGCCGGCGCACGGTTTCCTCGGCGATCTCGGCGAGACCGATGCCGCCGATCGCCGAATGGGTGCCGACGAAATAGGCGTCGACGAACGCCTGCGACAGACCGACGGCGTCGAAGATCTGCGCGCCACAGTACGACTGGAAGGTCGAGATGCCCATCTTGGCGAAGACCTTGAGCATCGCCTTGCAGATCGCCTTGACGTACCGCTGGTGCGCGTCTTCTTCGCTGACCCCCTCGGGGAACTCGCTGCGCAGCGCCGAAATGGTGTCGAAGGCGAGGTAGGGGTTGATCGCCTCCGCGCCATAGCCGCCGAGCAGGCAGAAGTCATGGGTCCGGCACGCTTCGCCGGTCTCGACGACCAGCCCGACCTCGGTCCGCAGGCCCTTGCGAAGCAGGTGGTGGTGGACCCCGGCGGTGGCGAGCAGCGCCGGGATCGCGATGCGATCGGCGGCGAGGTTGCGATCCGACAGGATCAGGATGTTGTAGCCACCCTGGACGACATCGGTTGCCTCCGCCAACACGCGATCGAGAGCGGCGGCCATGCCGTCGGCACCATCCTCGGCGGGGTAGGTGATGTCGATGGTGAACGTCCTGAAGGCCTGATCCAGGTGGTTCTCGATCCGCCGGATCCGCTCCAGGTCGACATTCGACAGGATCGGGTGATGCGCTTCCAGCCGGCGATGACCGGCGGCGCCCTCCGGCTCCAGAAGATTGGGCCTGGGTCCGATCAGCGTCACCAGCGACATCACCAGTTCCTCGCGGATCGAGTCGATCGGCGGGTTGGTCACCTGGGCGAAGCACTGCTTGAAATAGTCGTAAAGCGTCTTCGACCGGTCGGACAGCACCGCAAGCGGCGTGTCGCGCCCCATGGAGCCCACCGGCTCCTGACCGGTGAGTGCCATCGGCGCCAGGAAGAACTTGAGATCCTCCTGGGTGTAGCCGAAGGCCTGCTGGCGGTCGAGCAGCGTGCCGGCGTCGGGCGCCATCGGTCCGACCTCGTGCGGCAGGGAGCTCAGCTTCGTCTGGGTGGCGTCCAGCCACTCCTGATAGGGGCGCGCCGCCGCCAGGTCGTTCTTGAGTTCCTCGTCGTCGATGATGCGGCCCTGTTCCAGGTCGATCAGGAACATCCTGCCCGGCTGCAAGCGCCACTTCTTGACGATCTTTTCTTCGGGAATCGGCAGCACGCCCACCTCGGACGAGGCGAGCACGAGATCGTCGTCGGTGATGATGTAGCGCGTCGGGCGCAAGCCGTTGCGATCCAGGGTCGCGCCGATCTGCCGGCCATCGGTGAAGGCGACCGCGGCCGGGCCGTCCCACGGCTCCATCAGGGCCGCGTGGTACTCATAGAAGGCGCGCCGCTTCGGATCCATCAGCGGGTTGTCGTCCCACGCCTCCGGGATCATCAGCATCATCGCATGCGCCAGCGAATAGCCGCCGGCCACCAGCAGTTCGAGCGCGTTGTCGAACGTCGCCGAGTCGGACATGTTGTCGGCGAGCAGCGGCCACAGCTTCTGCAGGTCATCGCCCAGCAACGCCGAACGCATGGTGTGCCGGCGCGCCTGCATCCAGTTGATGTTGCCGCGCAACGTGTTGATCTCGCCATTATGGCAGAGATAGCGGAACGGGTGCGCCAGCCGCCACGAGGGGAAGGTGTTGGTGGAGAACCGCTGGTGGACCAGCGCCAGCGCCGAGGTCATCCGCGCATCGCCGATGTCCGCGAAATAGGTGGACAGGTTCTCGCCGAGGATCATCCCCTTGTAGCAGATGGTCCGGGCCGACAGCGTCGCGATGTAGAACCAATCGGCCTGGGGCAGTTCGCGATCCCAGATCTTGTGGTGGGCGACCTTGCGGATGACGAACAGCTTGCGCTCGAACGCGTTGGTGTCGGCACACGGCGGCCCCCGCCGGACGAACACCTGACGGATCACCGGCTCCAGCGGCTTGACGCTCTCGCCCAGCACCGAATTGTCGGTGGGCACGTCGCGCCAGCCGATCACCGGCTGCCCCTCCGCGGCGCAGGTTTCCTCGATCGCCGCCTCGCAGCGGGCCCGCGTTGATGCGTCGCGCGGCAGGAAGACCATGCCGACCGCATAGTCGCCGACCGCCGGCAGGTCGATGGCCAGCCGCGCGCATTCCTCGCGCATCAGCACGTCGGGGATCTGGATCAGCAGACCCGAGCCGTCGCCGGCGAGCGGGTCCGCGCCAACGGCACCACGGTGGCGCAGGTTGATGAGAATCTGCAGCCCTTGCTCGACGATGTCGTGGGTTTTGCGGTTCTTGATGTGGGCGACAAAACCGATGCCGCACGCATCGTGTTCATTGCGCGGGTCGTACAGGCCCTGCCCACTCGGTAACGCACACCTATTCATGCGTTTATCCCATCCTCGAGTTTCGCGTTGCCGTGCGCCGCCCGGTCGCGCACACCA
Source organism: uncultured Rhodospirillaceae bacterium (assembly GCA_964495295.1). Taxonomy (GTDB): domain Bacteria; phylum Pseudomonadota; class Alphaproteobacteria; order Rhodospirillales; family Defluviicoccaceae; genus CAZBWP01. The sequence goes on from CAZBWP010000022.1 coordinate 10,450, forward strand.
CACATACCAATATGGCGAACGTTCAAGCGTCCGCGCGGTGGTTCATTCGTCCCCCCGTGCCGCGCCGGGTTCCCATGCTGGGCGCGCGCGATCCGTGCCTCTTCGCGGGCGACAGAGAGTCTTTAGTTTTGACGATCATTTCAAGATCCAATCGCCCCATAAAACGATTCTTTCGAAGCGCACGCTTTCGTGCCACAGTGGCCCGGCTCGACACACCATCTCCGGACCCACCCCCGTGGAATTCATACATATTGTTGTCCTGGCGCTGGTTCAGGGCGTCACGGAGTTTCTGCCGATCAGCTCCTCCGGCCATCTGGTGCTCGTCCCGTACGTGACCGGATGGCCCGATCAGGGCCTGCTGCTGGACGTCGCGGTGCACGTCGGCACCCTCGGCGCGGTCGTGATTTATTTCTGGCGGGACGTGCTGGCAATGCTGCGCGGCGCCGTGCAGGTCCTGCGCGGTCGGATCGACGCGGACGCGCGGCTGTTGCTGCTCGTCGTCGTCGCCACGATCCCGGTGATCGTCACCGGCTTGATCCTCAAGGCGCTGATGCCGGACGGCATCCGCAGCATCGCGGTGATCGGCTGGACGACGCTGATCTTCGGCGTGCTGCTATGGGTCGCCGACCGGTTCGGCGGCACGCTCAAGCGTCTCTCCGAACTTCGCATCGGCCCGGCGCTGCTGATCGGCCTCGCCCAGTGCCTGGCCCTGATCCCGGGAACCAGCCGCTCCGGCATCACCATGACCGCGGCGCGCGCCCTCGGCTTCGAGCGGACGGAGGCCGCACGTTTCGCGCTCCTGCTGTCGATGCCGGCGATCGCCGGCGCCGGACTGGTGCAGGGACTCGAGCTCTACGATGCGGGGGATGCGGCGCTGACCGGCGACGCACTGCTGGCGGCGGGACTGGCGTTCGCCTCGGCGCTGGTCGCCATCGCGCTGATGATGGCTTGGCTGCGCCGCGCCACGTTCACGCCGTTCGCCGTCTACCGGGTGATCCTCGGCGGGGTGCTGCTGGCCCTCGCCTACGGCGCCGGCGGCTGAGCCTCGACGCCGGAGCGCAGGAGCGCCGGTCGTCAAACCCGTGTCGCGACGACGATCACCGGGTCGATCTGACGATCCTCGAGGGCCGCGGCATAGTTGGCGACCTTCTCGGGTGTGGTGTCGCCGGTGAGCAGGTGCAGGCCGAGCGGCGGCGGGCCGTCGGCGGCCGCGGCCTTGGCGAGAGCCTTGCGCAAGCCGCCGATCGCGGCGTCGCGCAGGCTTGCCGAGGCGGTGACCACGAAGCCGGCGGCGATCAGTGCGTCGCGTGTCTCGTCAGGGGTTTTGAGGAAGCTCGTCGCCGCGCTGTCCGCCCAGGGCACGGGATAGCGCATGCCCGGCGTCGGTCCCTTCATCACGTCGAAGCAACACAGCGGCGCGCCCGGCCCGAGCACGCGCGCCAGTTCGTCGTAGAACGCGGTGCGGTCGGCGATGTTCATCGCCGCATGAAAGCTGACGGCGGCATCGAAGGACGCCCCGGAAAACGGCATCTCGGTGGCGTTGCCCACATAAAACGCGCACGTCGCCGCCAGCCCCATCAGGTCCGTCAGGCGGCGCGCCACATCGACGTACGGCACCGCCAGGTCGATCCCCGTCACCCGGCAGCCGTACTCCTTCGCCAGGCAACGGGCGGTGCCACCGAGCCCTGAGCCGGCGTCGAGGACGTGCATGCCGGCGACGATCGGCGTCATCTCCAGGGCTTTCAGGGTGGTCAGGCGGCCGGCCGTGTGGAACTCGTCGACCGGCGCCAGATCCTCCAGCGTCAGCGCGTCGAGATCGGCGCCGCGCCGCGCGAGACCGTCCAGGATGGCGTCGAACAGTCCGGCGCGGGTGTAATACGCGGCAACCGCGCCGGGCGAGGCAGGAGTCACCGGGCGACCACGCCGGTCTCGTCCGCTTTCAGGTCGAAGGCGGCGGCCATGAGGGCGCGGGTATAGGCCTCGCGCGGCGCGGCGAACACGGTTTCCGCCGGCCCCTGCTCGACCACCCGGCCATTGCGCATCACCAGCACGTCGTGGGCCAGCGCCCGGACGACGCGCAGGTCGTGGCTGATGAACAGGTAGGCGAGGTCGTAGGCCGCCTGCAGGCCGCGCAACAGGTCGACGATCTGCGCCTGCACCGACAGGTCGAGGGCGCTGGTCGGCTCGTCGAGGACGATGAGTTCGGGCTTGAGCACGAGCGCCCGGGCGATGGCGATGCGTTGCCGCTGGCCGCCGGAGAATTCATGGGGGTACCGGTCGGCGACCGCGGGGTCGAGGCCGACCTCCTCCAGGGTGCGGTCGATCAGGGCGCGCCGTTCCTCGGCGGACCCACCCAGGCGGTGGATCTTCAGGCCTTCCTCGACGATCTGCCCGACCGAGAGGCGGGGGCTCAGGCTGCCGAAGGGGTCCTGGAACACGATCTGCATCCGCCGGCGCAGCGGCCGCATCTGCTGCCAGGACAGGCCCTGCAACTGGCGGTTCTCGAAGACGATGGAGCCTTCGCTGCGTTGCAGGCGCAGCAGGCCGCGGGCCAGCGTGCTCTTGCCCGAGCCGGACTCGCCGACGACGCCCAGGGTGTGGCCGCGTTTCAAGCAGAGGGAGATGCCGTCCACGGCCTTGATATGATCGACCGTCCGACGCAGCAGCCCGCGCTTGATCGGGAACCAGACGCGGATGTCCTGGCCGCGCATCAGGTCCTCGGCGTCGGCCGGACCGGGCTTCGGCCGATCCTTCGGCTCGGCGGCGAGCAGCCGCTTGGTGTAGTCGTGCCGCGGCGCCTCGAAGACCTGGGCAACCCTGCCCTGCTCGACGATTTCGCCCTGGCTCATGACGCAGACACGCTCGGCGACCCGGCGGACGATGGTCAGGTCATGGGTGATCAGCAGCAGCGCCATGTTCATGCGCGCCTGCAACTCGCCCAGCAGTTTCAGGATCTGCGCCTGGATGGTGACGTCGAGAGCGGTCGTCGGTTCATCGGCGATCAGCAGGTCCGGCTCGTTGGCCAGCGCCATGGCGATCATCACCCGCTGCTGCTGGCCGCCCGAGAACTCGTGCGGCAACGCCGTCAGCCGCTCTTCCGCCTCCGGCAGGCCGACCATGTGCAACAGCTCGATCACCCGCTCGCGGGCCTTCCGCCGCGAGACGCCGCGGTGCACCATGATCACCTCGGCGATCTGCTTTTCGATGCTGTGCAGCGGGTTGAGCGAGGTCAGCGGCTCCTGGAAGATCATGGTGATGCGGTCGCCACGCAGCGAACGCATGAGGTCTTCGGGTGCCGTCCGCAGGTCACGGCCGCGGAACCGGATGACCCCGCCCGGGTGCCAGGCGTGCGGATAGGGGAGCAGCCGCATGATGCTGAGCGCGGTCACCGACTTGCCGGAGCCGCTCTCGCCGACCACCGCCACCGTCTCGCCGCGGTCGATGGAGAACGAGACGTTGCGCACCGCGGACACCTCGCGGGCGCCGCGGCCGAAGGCCACCGACAGGCCCTCGACGGAAAGCAGCGGTCCCTCGCTCACGACGATCCCCGGCTCCGCAGGATGGTGGGCGGCAACTGCGTCGCCTTCGGCTCCTCGGCGCTCTCGCTGCCGGGCGGCGGCTGGTCGGTGAAGGTCTTGCGCGGATCGAAGGCGTCGCGCACCGCCTCGCCGATGAAGATCAACAGCGACAGCATCAGGGCGATGACGACGAAGCCGGTGATGCCGAGCCACGGCGCCTGCAGGTTGGCCTTGGCCTGCGCCAGCACCTCGCCCAGCGACGGCGAGCCGGGCGGCAGGCCGAAGTTGAGAAAGTCGAGGCCGGTCAGGATGGTCACCGAACCGGCCAGCGTGAAGGGCATGAAGGTGATCGTCGCCACCATGGCGTTGGGCAGCACGTGGCGGAACATGATGACGATGTTGGATGCACCCAGCGCCCGCGCCGCCCGCACGTAGTCGAAGTTGCGGGCGCGCAGGAACTCGGCGCGGACGACGCCGACGAAGCCCATCCACTGGAACAGCAGCAGGATGCCGAGCAGCAGCCAGAACGTCGGCTCGACGACGCTGACGAGGATGATGATCACGTAGAGCAGCGGCACCGAGGCCCAGACCTCGATGAACCGCTGGAACACGAGGTCGAGCCAGCCGCCGAAGTAGCCCTGGACCGCCCCGGCGGCGACGCCGACGGCGGCCGACACAATGGTCAATGTGAAGCCGAACAGCACGGAGATGCGGAAGCCGTAGATCACGCGGGCGACCACGTCACGCGCCTGATCGTCGGTGCCGAGCCAGTGGTCCCGCCCGGGCGGCGCCGGCGCCGGCACCGGCAGGTTCCAGGCGACGGTGTTGTAACTGAAGGGAATCAGCGGCTCCAACATGAAGCCGCGCTCGGCGATCAAGGCGCGGACATACGGATCTGTATAGTCGGCCTCGGTCTCGAACGTGCCGCCGAAGGTCGTCTCCGGGTAGGCATTGAAAATCGGGGTATAGATCTCGCCGTCGGCGTAGACGAAGAACGGCCGGTCGTTGGCGATGAATTCGGCGAACAGGCTGATCACGAACAGGACCAGGAAGATCCAGAGCGACCACCAGCCACGCCGATTGGCCTTGAAGTTGTCGAAGCGCCGCCGGGTCAGCGGCGTCACCGGCAGGCCCATCACGCGCGGACGCCGGTCGGGTGCGGTGCGGGCGGCCATGTCAGACGTCCTGGGTCTCGAAGTGGATGCGGGGATCGATGATCGTGTACATCACGTCGCCGACCAGGTTGAGGATCAGGCCGAGCATCGAGAAAAAGAACAGCGTGCCGAAAATCAGCGGATAGTCGCGGCGCAGGACCGCCTCGAAGCCGAGCAGTCCGAGGCCGTCCAGGGAGAAGATCACCTCGATGAACAGCGTGCTGGTGAACAGGATGCCGACGAAGGCGCTGGGGAAGCCGGCGATGACGATCAGCATGGCATTGCGGAAGACGTGGCCATACAGCACCCGCCCCTCGGTCAAGCCCTTGGCCCTTGCCGTCATCACGTACTGCTGGCCGATCTGATCGAGGAAGGAGTTCTTGGTGAGCATGGTCAATGTCGCGAAGCCGCCGACGACCATGGCGATCACCGGCAGCGTCAGGTGCCAGAAATAGTCGACGATGCGCTCGGGCCAGCTCAGCTCCTCCCAGTTGTCGGAGACGAGGCCCCGCAAGGGGAACCATTCCAGATAGCTGCCGCCGGCAAACACCACCAGCAGCAGCACCGCGAACAGGAACGCCGGAATGGCATAGCCGGTGATGACGAAGGCGCTGGTCCAGACGTCGAAGGACTGGCCGTCGCGCACCGCCTTGGCGACGCCGAGCGGGATCGAGATCAGGTAGACGATGAGCGTGGTCCAGAGGCCGAGGGAGATGGAGACCGGCATCTTGTCAAGGACCAGGTCGACCACCGAGCGATTGCGGAAAAAGCTCTCACCGAAGTCGAAGACGATGTAATTGCCCATCATCTGCAGAAACCGCTCGTGCAGCGGCTTGTCGAAGCCGAACTGCCGCTCGAGCTGGGCGATGAATTCGGGGTCGAGGCCTTGGGCGCCGCGGTAGGTGCTGCTGACTCCCGCGGCGGCGCCCGGCGTCGGGCGGGCGCCGAGCGTCTCGCTGCCGCCGGTGCGGGTCACCCGATCGACCGCCTGGGTGCCCTCGCCCGTCAGCTCGGCGATGATCTGTTCGATTGGCCCGCCGGGGGCCAGCTGGATGATGAAGAAGTTGATCAGCATGATCGCGAGCAGGGTCGGGATCATCAGCAGGAGCCGGCGGAGGATGTAGGCGCCCATGGGTGTCCCCGCGTCAGCCCGCCGACCGCCGCACGAGCAGGCGGAAGGCGATGAAGCCGAGGCCGAACAACAGCACGGCGCTGATCAGCACGGTGCGCCCCTGGGACGAGCTGGCGCGTGGCCGCTCGCTGGTGCCCTCGACCGCCAGACGCCGCTCCAGCCGCTCCGCCTTCACGGCATCGTACCACCAGAATGTGGTCGAGGTGCCCTGACGGGGCGTGACCTCCGGCCGCGAGAACTTGTTCCAATAGAGGATGCGCTGATAGGTCAGGTGCCAATGGGGGATCACATAGAAGCCCCAGAGCAGCACCCGGTCGAGCGCCCGCACCCGGTGGACGAGGCTTTCGCGGTCGGGAGCGAAGATCACCAGCTCCACCAGCTCATCGACCACCGGATCGGCGACCCCGGCGAAGTTGCGCGCCCCCGGCGCGTCCGCCGACGCGGACGACCAGTAGCCGCGCTGTTCGTTGCCCGGCGAGTCCGACTGTCCCCACTTGATGACGATCATGTCGAAATCGAAGGACCTGAGCCGGTTGATGTACTGGGACTGGTCGACCAGCCGCACCCGGACGTCGATGCCGAGCCGGCGCAGGTTGTGCACGAACGGCAGCACGACGCGTTCGAAGGCGGCGCTGACCAGCATGATCTCGAAGCGCATGGGCTCGCCAGTCGCGGCATTGACCAGCTTCATGTCGCGCACCACCCACCCCGCCTCGGCCAGCAGTTCGAACGCGCGCGCCAGGTTCTGTCGCGGCCAGCCGCTGCCGTCGGTGACCGGCGCCCGGAACTCCTCGGTGAACACCTCGTCGGGCACGCGGCCGCGATAGCGCTCGAGGATCGCCAGTTCCTCGCCCGTCGGCAGGCCGGACGACGCCAGCTCCGAGTTGGCGAAATGGTTTTCGCTGCGCGTGTACTGACCGAAGAACAGGGCCGGGTTGGTCCATTCGAAATCGAAGGCATAGCCGAGGGCTTCGCGCACGCGGCGATCCTGGAACAGGGCCCGGCGGGTGTTGAACACGAACCCCTGCATGCCCTCGGTCCGGATCACCGGGATCGTCTCCATGATCAGCCAGCCGTTGGCGACGGCCGGCACGTCGAAGTCGGTGGCCCAGGCCTTGGCCTGGTTCTCCTCGCGGAAGTCGACGACGCCGCCCTTCAGCGCCTGGCGCAGCACGGTGGCGTCGCGGAAATACTCGTAGCGGATCCGCGCGAAGTTGTTCTCGCCGACGTTGACCGGCAGGTGCCAGCCCCAGTAGTCCGGGTCGCGCTCCATGCTCACATATCGGCCCGGTTCGAAGTCGCCGATGCGATAGGGGCCGCTGGTCAGCGGCGGCTCCAGGCTGGTGCGTTCGAAGTCACGGTCTGCCCAGTAGTGCTTGGGCAGGATCGGGATCTCGCCGACGATCAGCGGCAGTTCGCGATTGCCGGCCTCGGTGAACTCGAACCTGACCGTCCGCTCGTCCAGGGCCTCGGCCCGCGCCACCGTTCCATAGTAGAAGCGGTAGAAGGGCGCTCCCTTGGTGGTCAGCGTTTCCAGGGAGAACACCACGTCGTCGGCGGTGATCGGCTGACCGTCGCGCCAGCGCGCCTCCGGCCGGATCCGGTAGATCACCCACGAACGGTCGTCCGGCCATTCGATCGACTCGGCGATCAGGCCGTAACGGGTGAACGGCTCGTCGGCGCTGGCGACGGTCAGCGTCTCGTAGCCGACGGCACCGAAGGCGTTGCCGCGGATGATGAAGGGATTGAAGCTGTCGAAGGTGCCATCGACGCCGAGCCGGAGCGTGCCGCCCACCGGTGCCGCGGGGTTGACGTAGTCGAAGTGGCGAAAGTCCGGGCCGTACTTCGGCTCGCCGTGCAAGGCGATGGCGTGACTGCGATGGATCGTCTCGGCCGCGGCCGGGCCCGCGGCAATGCCGAGCAGGAGGATCAACAGCAGCAGTCGCATGATGGCCGGATCAGCCGGCGAGCAGGGCGAGTGCTGCGGCGTGGGCGCGGGCGTCGCCGGCGGCGAGGACGCGACCGTCGGACCGGAGCCCGAGCGGCGCGCCCTGCCAGTCCGTGATGACGCCGCCCGCCCCCTCGACGACCGGCACCAGGGCGCAATAGTCGTAGGGGTGCATCATCGCCTCGCAGACGAGATCGACGGTGCCGTTGGCGAGCAGGCCATAGGC
>CAZBWP010000023.1:0-7517 GCA_964495295.1 uncultured Rhodospirillaceae bacterium
CTTCATGGTCGCATCCCCCCGGATTTCGGTCTGTTAGCACTTGCAAAATGACAACTGATCAGTAACACCGAAGCGGCTCTCGCGTCAAATCTCTCGACCCCGCCGGGCACGGCATCCGGTCTTGTTTCGCACCGTCGAAACCGCCAAAATTCATCGTCAAACAAACGGTTCGCCGACGCATCGGACGCCAGCACCCCCGATCAACGGGATGCACGCCCGCATGGCCGTCGACACCGCGGCGGCGGCGCCGCGGCGGATGGGGCCGCCGGCCGAGCGTGCCTGCGGAAGCGCCGCGGGGCTTTCGAGAGGTACTTGAACAGCGTGCCGACGCCAGTGAGCTCACGATTTCGTCCGACGCGCCCCGGCCCCGCGGCCGGCGCGGCGGGAGTCGGCTGACGTCATGGCCGATGCCTCCCCGCGTCCCGGTCTCGGCGAGCGCTTGGCGTGCCATCTGCCAAAGCTCGTCGTCGCGCCGTCGTTTGCGGCGGCGCTGGTGTTCGTCTACGGCTGCATCGCCTGGACGGCTTGGATGTCCCTCACCAACTCCAGCGAACTGCCGACCTTCGAATTCGTTGGGCTGATCCACTACGAACGCCTGTGGGCGTTGCCCCGCTGGCATGTCGCGCTGGAAAACCTGCTGGTCTTCGGCGCCCTGTTCATCGCCATCAGTCTCGCCGTCGGCATCCTGCTCGCCGTCGTTCTCGATCAGCGGATCCGCGGCGAGGGGGCGATCCGGACCATCCATCTGTATCCGTTGGCGCTGTCGTTCATCGTCACCGGGACGGCGTGGAAATGGATGTTCGATCCCGATCTCGGCATCCAGCACGTGCTTGGAAGCCTCGGCGTCGAAGGGGTCCACGTCCACTGGCTGGTCGACCGCGACATGGCGATCTACACCATCGTCATCGCGGCCGTCTGGCAGTCATCGGGCTTTGTCATGGCGATGTTCCTGGCCGGCTTGCGATCCGTCGATCAGGAGGTGATCAAGGCGGCGACCATGGACGGCGCCGGGCGGTCGCGGATCTACTGGTCGATCGTGCTGCCGTCACTGCGCGCGGTCTTCCTGTCGTCGATCATCATTCTGACCCACGTGGCGATCAAGACCTTCGACCTGGTGGTGGCGTTGACGGGCGGCGGCCCCGGCATCGCCACTGATATGCCGGCAACCCTGATGTACGCCATGGCGTTCGAGCGCGGTGACCTCGGCCTCGCCTCGGCAAGCGCCATGATGATGCTGGCGACGGTGGCCGCGATCATCGTTCCCTACCTTTACTCGCAGCTCGGGCACCGCCATGGCCGCTGACGCGCGCGGGCGTGCCGGCACCCGCGGCGGCGGTCCGCTCGCGCTGCTGCTCCGGCTCGGCCTGTGGGCGGTGCTGCTGCTGTTCACCGCCTGGTATCTCCTGCCGTTGCTCGTCATGGTCTCGACCTCGCTCAAGGACATGGACGAGATCCGCGCAGGCTCGCTGATCAGCCCACCGGCCTCGCTCAACACCGACGCCTGGGTGGCCGCCTGGACGCAGGCCTGCGTCGGCGAGACGTGCGCGGGCCTCGCGCCGTTCTTCGTCAACTCGCTCACCATCGCCGTGCCCGCCGTGCTGATCGCGACGGTCCTCGGCGCGCTCAACGGCTATGCCCTCACCAAGTGGCGCTTCCGCGGCTCCGACGTGATCTTCGCCGTGATGCTGTTCGGCTGCTTCATCCCGTTCCAGGTGGTTCTCGTGCCGATGGCGGGCATCCTGGAGATGGTCGGCCTCGCCGGCACGATTCCGGGTCTGGTGCTCGTTCACGTGGTCTTCGGCCTGTCGTTCACCACCCTGTTCTTCCGGACCTTCTACGTCTCGGTACCGCAAGCCTTGATCAACGCGGCGACCATCGAAGGTGCCGGTTTTTTCCGCATCTTCTTCCGCATCATGCTGCCGCTGTCGTGGCCGATCGTCCTGGTCACGATCATCTGGCAGTTCACGATGGTCTGGAACGACTTCCTGTTCGGCGTGACGTTCGCCGGTGCCGACACGCAGCCGGTGACCGTCGCGCTCAACACGCTCGTGCGCACATCCGCCGGCCTCGGGGCCGACAACGTGGACATGGCGGCGACGCTGATCACCGCCCTGCCGACGGTCATCGTCTTCCTGCTCGCCGGCAAGTATTTCGTGCGCGGCCTGGCCACGGCCGCGGTAAGGGGATGAGATCATGGCCAGCCTGAGCCTGCGCGGCGTCACCAAGCGCTTTGGCCGAACCGAGGTGCTGAAGGGCATCGACCTTGAACTGGATGACGGCGAGTTACTCGTGCTGGTGGGCCGGTCCGGCTGCGGCAAGTCGACGCTGCTCAACCTGATCGCCGGCCTGGAGCCGGCGAGCGCGGGCGACATCCTGATTGGCAACCGTCTGGTCAACGACGTGCCGCCGAAGGACCGGAACATCGCCATGGTGTTCCAGTCCGATGCCCTCTATCCGACGATGACGGCGCGCAAGAACATCACCTTCGGCATGGCCATCCGCGGCGTGCCGAAAGCCGCGCGGAAAGCCGCGCTGGAGGAGGTCGCACGACTCTTGCAGATCGAGGCGCTGCTCGACCGCAAGCCGGCGCGGCTCTCCGGCGGCCAGCGCCAGCGGGTGGCGATGGCCCGGGCGCTGGTGCGCGAGCCCGACGTGTTCTTGTTCGATGAACCGCTGTCCAACCTGGACGCCACGCTGCGCGGCGACATGCGCACCGAGATCAAGCGGCTGCATCGCCGGCTCGGCCGGACCATGGTCTATGTGACCCACGACCCGATCGAGGCGATGACGCTGGCCAGCCGCATCGCGCTGCTGCACGAGGGCCGGATCCAGCAGGTCGGCGACCCCATCACCGTCTATGACCATCCAGCCAACATGGTGGTCGCCAGCGCCATCGGCTCGCCCCCCATGAACTTCCTTGTCGGCCGGATCGCCGAAGCCGGTGGCCGCGTCGGCATCGAGGTCGCCGATCCCGGTGGCGGCACCCTGTTCCCGCTGGCGATCCCGCCGGATCCCGCGGCGGCGCCCGCCGGTCAAAATGTCATCCTCGGGCTGCGGCCGGAGGCGATCGGCCGGTCACTCGATTCCGCGTCGCCAAGCGTCCAGGCAATCGTCGAGGGCTTCGTCGAGGTGGTTGAACCGACCGGCCCCGACACCATGCTGGTGGTTTCGTTGGGCGCCCAAAGCCTCATTGCCCGCGTGCCGCCGGCCGACGCGCCGCCGGTCGGGGCCACCTGCCGGTTCGCGGTCGACATGTCCAAGGCCAGTGTGTTCGACCCGAAGACGGGCGAGCGGCTGTGACCGACGGCCGAGCCGCGGTCAAGCGGTGATCGCTGCGGCATGCCTCACCAGGGGAGGGCGACCGGAGAAAAGGCCGATGACGAGTGGCGGGTGATCGGCTATGAGGAGTGAGATTTGTTCGCCTCACCCCGAGAACGGAAAGGACCGTCGATCATGAAGACACGTCTTTGCGTCGCCGCTGCCGTCGCCTTGGTTGCCGCTGTCGCGAGCACCGGCACCCCGGCGCAGGCCGCCGATGTGCAGGTCGGGACGCTCAACTGCAACGTCGCCGGGGGCTGGGGATTCATCCTCGGGTCGTCCAAGGACCTCAACTGCATCTTCTCGCCCGCGGGCGGCGCCGCGCCCGAGCGCTACACCGGCTCCGTCACCAAGGTCGGCGTCGACATCGGCTACACCAGCGGCGGCGTCATCCTCTGGGCGGTGTTCGCTCCGAGCAGCAGCATCCCCTCCGGCGCGTTGGCCGGCAACTATGCCGGGGCCACGGCCGAGGTCACGGTCGGCGGCGGTGTCGGCGCCAATGTGCTGGTCGGTGGCGGCGGCAATTCGATCGCCCTGCAACCGGTCAGCATCACCGGTCAGGAAGGCCTCAACGTCGCCGCCGGCATCGGTGCGGTGAACCTCACCTACGTCCCGTAACGCCCCCGCAAACCGCAGGAGGCCCGATTTGGCGGGCCTCCGCCGGAGCCCGCCGCAGCGCCCGCCCGTCGCGCGCTGCGGCCGCTTGCCCCAGCGCCGACGCCGTGCCTATCTTCGCGACGATTCCGATCGTCCGCCGGCTGATCAGACGGTCGTCACGTCCGCCAGCGGCATCCGCGCGCGCACTTGGCGCCCCAGCATGTCGAGCAGCACGATCACCCGCTCGGTGTCGGCAAGGCCGCAGAACCGGCCGATCAGATCGGCGAACGGGCCATCGACCACGCGCACCCGGTCGCCGTCCCTGAGCGTCGCCGCGTCGACGGTCTGATCGAACCGCCCGTCATCCTCGCCGGCCCGGATCGCCTCGACGATGCCTGGCGGAACCGGCGTTGGCCGCTCGCCGCGGCACACCATGCCAGAGACCCCGACGGTCGACAGGATCGGTCGCCAGCGCTCGCGGATCTCATCGAACGCGACGAACAGGTAACGCGGAAACAGCGGTCGCCGGACCTCCTCGACCTTGCGGGCATGCCGCCGCCGCGTCCGGTAGCGCGGCAGATAGACGCTGAAGCCCTGCCGTTCCAGGTGGGCGACGGCCTTGGCCTCGGCGTGCGGATGGGTATAGACGACGTACCAGGCGGTCATGCGGGATCCGCCTTCGCTGCGGGAAGATCCGGCGCCGTCGCGGGCGCCGCCGAAACACGCAGCACGGATGGCGCGAGGACCGCCTCCGCGGCAAGACCGGCGGCCGCGGCGGCCGCGAGCATCGCATCGAACGCGGCCTGCGGCGCCTCGGTGTCGGTGATCACCACGGCATCGATCGCGTCGACGGCGAGAGCGGCGCGCACCGGCCGACCGGCGCAGGTCGTTCCGGCCACCCGGGCGTCGACCACGTGATCGATGTGCAGGCCGACATCGGCGGCGCTGAGGACGGCAATCTCGGCCAGTTCGCCGGCACCGGCCAGCGCCAACCGGCCCAGCCCGCGGGCCCGGCACTCGATGAACAGCGCCGTCAGGCTGCGCCGCGCCGTGCGGAAGAACTTCAGCGAATCCCGCAGGAACTCGCCGGTGAGGCGGCTCTTCTCGGCAAAGCCATGCGGCGTCAGATAATAGGCATAGCGGTTCAGTGGCGCCTGGGAAACCTTGATCCACCCTTTCCGCACACAGCGCTTCAGGTAAGCATTGGCCAGCCCGAGAGCGATTCCCAGCTCGTTGGACAGGGAGCGCTGGGTGATCGCACTGTCGCGTTCTATGGCGCTCAGCACGCCGAGCGTGATCGCCGTGTCGCGAGGCCCGTCGTCGCCTGCCGTCATTCCCGTAACACCGCCACTCGACCTGTGGTTGCTGCTATCATGTTCGGCGCATGAACGTCAAGCTGCGGCGTTCATGCGCCGAACGCCGGCCGTGGGCCGCCGCGGCGCCCCCCTTGCCGCATCTGGCTGATCGTGACAGAAGGGCGGGCATGCGTCCGGAAGTCCTTATCCCGCTCGGTGTGGCGATCGGCTCGGCGATCGGCGGCCTGCTCCGCTACTGGTGCTCAGGCGGCATCGCGCACGCCTTCGGCGAGACGTTTCCAGCGGGGACGCTGGTGGTGAATGTGGTCGGCTCGTTCCTGATCGGTCTGATCGCGGTGCTGACGGGGCCGGACGGCCGCGTGCTGCTGGGCTCGGCCGGGCGACAGTTCCTGATGGTCGGCATCCTCGGCGGCTTCACCACGTTCTCGTCGTTCAGCCTGCAAACGCTGACGTTGGTGCAAGATGGCGAGTGGCTGTCCGCCGGTGCCAATGTGGTGCTGTCGGTGCTGCTCTGCCTGGCCGGCGTCTGGGCCGGCTTCGCGCTCGGCACGCTGGTCAACCGATGATCCGGATCCGGAGGCGCCACCCATGATCGTCGCGTCGGCAGACGCCGTCCTGTTGCGCGTGTTCATCGGTGAGGACGATCGCGCCGATGGCGGTCCGCTCTATGAGGCGATCGTGCTGAAGGCGCGCGGGATGGGGCTGGCCGGCGCCACGGTGCTGCGCGGCCCGATGGGGTTCGGACATACCAGCACCCTGCACACCGCCAAAATCCTGCGCCTGTCCCAGGATCTGCCGGTGATCGTCGAGATCGTCGATACGGAGGACCGCGTCCGCGCGCTGCTGGACGCGATCGACCCGTTGATGACGAGCGCGTTGGTGACCATCGAAAAGGTTCACGTCTTGCGCTATGGTCGCGATCGGCCGGATGGCTGAAGGGACCCGTCAGACGGTTGGCTCCAACCACGTGGTCGGCTCATGCGGTTGACGCATCGCCAGCGGTGCTTCCGCTCAGCCTCCATCCGCTCTCCGGCCCCCGATGTTCCCTGGAACCCGGATGACCGATGGCAGTGACCCGTTCGACTTGGCTCAAGCGTCTCGCGATTCTGCCGCCGGTGGCCATCGGCATCGTCGTGCTGGCGCTGCAAATGCGCGGGCGGGAAGCGCCGGAGCAGTTCGCGCCGTCGGAAATTGCACGGCCGGTGCGGGTGCTCACGGTCCAGCCCATGGACTTTGTTCCGCGCGCCGTCGGCTATGGTTCGGTGCAGCCGCGGTCCGTATGGAACGGCGTTGCGCAGGTGCCCGGCAATGTGATCGAGCGCCATCCGGACCTGGACGCCGGGACGCTGTTCGATGCAGGCACCGTGCTGCTGCGCATCGACCCCGCCGACTACGAGCTGGCGCGTGCGCAGATCGCGGCCCGGATCGCCAGTGTCCACGCCGAACTCGCCGAACTGGCGGCGCGCGAGGCCAACACCCAGTCCTCGGTCGAGATCGAGCAGCGCGCCCTGGCGCTGGCCGATGCGGACCTCGACCGCAAGCGCACGCTGCTGCGGCGCGGCAACGTCAGCCAGGCGACGGTGGATGAGGCCGAACGGCTGGTCCTGACGCAGCGGCAGCGGCTGCAGGAACTGACGAATCTGCTCAACCTGGTGCCGGCGCAGCGTCAGGTGCTGAAGGCCAGCCTCGCCGTCAACGAGGCGCAGCTTGAGGAAGCCCGGCTCAACCTGGACCGCACCCGGGTGATCCTGCCGTTCGATGCCCGCATCGCCGCGACCAACGTCGAAGAGAACCAGTTCGTCAACATCGGTGAGGTGCTGGTGGTTGCCGACAGCATCGACGTCGCTGAGATCCCGGCGCAGGTGCCGATCGAACAGATGGCTCGGGTCGTACCGCGGGACATCGTCCCGGCCGACCTGACGACAACCGAATTGGGCCGGCTCGCTGACCGCCTGGCGATGGACGCGATCGTCCATCTGAGGACGGGTGCCGTCGACGCGTCGTGGCGCGCCCGGGTCGACCGCATCAGCCCGGCGATCGACCCGCAGACCCGGACGATCGGCGTCTTCGTCGCCGTCGACGAGCCCTACCGTCAGGCGATTCCCGGTCAGCGGCCGCCGCTGATCAAGAACATGTACGTCCAGGTCGAACTGTTCGGACAGCCGCGGCCGGAGAGCCTGGTGATCCCCCGGATCGCGCTGCACCGGGCGCAGGCGGGGCCGCGGGTCTACCTCGCGGACGCAAACGACCGGCTGGTGATCCGAGAGGTCCGGGCCGGCCCGCATC
>CAZBWP010000023.1:7617-18409 GCA_964495295.1 uncultured Rhodospirillaceae bacterium
CGGGGTCGATCGCGTTCGATGATCCGCTTCTTCGCCTCGCATCCCACGGCGGCGAACCTGCTGATGGCGTTCCTGTTCGCCATCGGCCTGCTGGCGCTGCCGAACCTCCGGCGCGAGACCTTTCCGGATTTCTCCGTCGACCTGGTCCAGGTGTCCGTTGCCTATCCGGGCGCCAGCGCCGAGCAGGTCGAGGAGGCGATCTGCCAGCGCATCGAGGACGCGCTCGATACGCTCACCGAAATCGCCGAGGTCCGCTGCGAGGCGCGCGAGGGCATCGGCCAGGCGACCATCGAGATGCGGGAGGGCGGCAACGTCGACCGCTTCCTCACCGACATCAAGGCCGAGATCGACGCCATCGACGACTTCCCGGACATCACCGAACGGCCGGTGATCAAGCAGATCGAGCGCACCGACCTGGTCGTCTCGATCGCCATCGCCGGGCCGATGGCCGAGACCGACCTCAAGGTCTACGCGGAGGCGGTCAAGGACCGGCTGATCCGGCTGCCGGAGGTGAGCCAAGTGACGCTCGATGGCTTCGCCGACCGGCAGATCCGCATCGAGTTGGAACCGCTGGCGCTCCGGCAGCACGGCCTCAGCGTTGGCGACATCGCCACGGTGATCCAGCGCCAGAGCATCGATCTGCCGTCCGGCACCGTCGAGACTCGCGAACGCGACGTGCTGGTACGCTTCGCCGATCAACGGCGCGACCCCCGCGGCTTCGAGGACCTCATCGTCATCGCCGGCGACAGTGGCGCCGAGTTGCGGCTCGGTCAGATCGCGACGATCACCGATCGCTTCGCGCTGGATGAGCAGCGGACCCTGCTCAACGGCCAACGGGCGGCGCTCTTGCACGTCAACAAGCGAAAGGACCAGGACACGCTCACTGTCATGGCGGCGGTGCGCCGCTTCGTCGACACCGAGCGGGCGGGAGCGCCCCCCGGCGTCGAGATGGCGTTCACCCGCGACCGCTCGTCGATCGTCCAGGACCGTCTCGACCTGCTCACCGGCAACGCGAAGATCGGGCTGGTCCTGGTGTTCCTGACACTGTGGCTCTTCTTCTCGTTCCGCCTGTCGTTCTGGGTGGCGCTCGGTTTGCCCGCATCGTTCCTCGGCACGGCTTTCGTGCTCGTCGCCATCGGCTACTCCATCAACATGCTGACGATGGTGGCGCTCTTGATCGCCATCGGCCTGATCATGGACGATGCGATCGTCATCGCCGAGAACGTTGCCCGCCATCTGCGGGAACAGGAAGACCCGGTGAAGGCGGCGATCGACGGCACCCACGAGGTGGCGCTCGGCGTCTTCTCGTCCTTTCTCACGTCGATCTGCGTGTTTTTTCCCCTGGCCTTCCTCGAAGGCGATCTGGGCAAGGTGCTGCGGGTCGTTCCGGTGGTGCTGATTGTCACGCTCGCGGTCAGCCTGATCGAGGCGTTTCTGGTGTTGCCGCATCACCTGGGGCACGGCGCCGGTGACCAGCGTCCGGGGCGTTTCCGGGTCGCGTTCGACCGACGTTTCGACTGGGTTCGCGAAAACGTGTTGGGACGCCTGATCGATGTCGCCGTTTCCTGGCGATACCTGACCGTCGGCCTGGTGATCATGGCGTTTCTGTTGACGCTCGGTGCGGTTCTCGGCGGCGCGGTGAAGTTCCGCGCCTTTCCCGATCTGGACGGCAACGTCATCGAAGCGCGAATTCTCCTGCCGCAGGGCACTCCGCTCGAACGCACCGAAGGCGTCGTCGCCCGCGCGGTGGCGGCGCTCGAGCGGGTCGATGCCGAGTTCACGCCACGTCAGCCGGCGGGGCGGTCCCTGGTCCGTCACGTTCTCGTGCAGTACGGCACCAACCGCGACGCCTTCGAGACCGGTCCGCACGTCGCCACGGTAACCGTCGATCTGCTCGAAGCCGAACACCGCAACGCCCGCCTCACCGATGTCCTCAACCTGTGGCGTTCGGAGGTGGGCACCGTCCCGGACGTCCTGTCGATGACGTTCGCCGAGTCGCAGATCGGTCCGGCGGGCATCCCCATCGAGATCCGCCTGCAGGGCAATGACCTGGCAGACCTCAAGAAGGCTTCGGAGGATCTGACGGCCTGGCTCGCCCGCTATCCGGGGGTCGCCGATCTGCAGGACGACCTGCGCCCCGGCAAGCCCGAGGTCCGGCTGACGCTGCGGGCGGGCGCGATGGCGCTTGGCCTCGATGCCGCCGACCTGGCCCGCCAGTTGCGCGCCGCGCTCTATGGCACCACGGCCGACGAGATCCAGGTCGGCCGGGAAAGCTTCGAGATCGACGTCAGGCTCGCCGCCAGCGGTCGCGAGAGCCTCGGCGACCTGGACGATTTCGCGGTGACCCTGCCGAACGGTGGACAGGCGCCACTGTCGGCGGTGGCCGTGGTCGAGAGCGGCCGCGGGGTCGCCCGCATCGCCCGCGTCGACGGCGAGCGCACGGTGACGCTGCGCGGCACCGTCGACACCGCCGTCGCCAACACCAACGAGATCCTCGCCGACACCCGGGCGCGATTCCTGCCCCACCTCGCGACGACCCATCCGGGCGTGCGCGTCGCCCTGAAGGGCGAGGCCGAATCGCAGCAAGAGACCGGTCAATCCATGCAACGCGGCTTCCTGATCGGGCTGCTCGGCATCTTCATCCTGTTGAGCGTCCAGTTCCGCAGCTATGTGGAACCGGTGATCGTGATGCTGGCGATCCCGTTCGCCGCGATCGGGGTGGTCGCCGGCCATGCCGTGCTCGGCCTCGACCTGTCGATGCCGAGCGCCCTCGGCGCGGCGGCGCTGGCCGGCATCGTCGTCAACGACTCGATCCTTCTGGTGATGTTCGTCAAGCGCAACGTGGCGGCGGGCGAATCGCCACTGGACGCAGCCTGCCATGCCAGCCGTCAACGCTTTCGCGCCGTCCTGCTCACCTCGCTGACCACCATTGCCGGGATGCTGCCGCTGCTGTTCGAGCGCAGCCTGCAGGCACAGGTGCTCATCCCGCTGGTCACCTCCCTGGTGTTCGGCCTGCTCGCGTCGACGATCCTGGTGCTGATCATGGTGCCGGCGGCCTATGCCATCCTGACCGACCTGCGCCTGACCACGGTCGCGCGCGCCGTCGACGCCCGGCGATCGCCGTCGTCGTCGGCCGCCGAGTGACCGGATTCGCCGATGGCACGGCTGGCGCTCTCTGCTATAGAGGTTGGGTCTGTGTGTGGAGGTTGACCTTGAAGCCCCTCGCTCTGTCGCGGTCCCTGTCCCGGTCCCTGTCCCTGTCCCCGCCCTCGGCCCTGCCCGCCTTGCCCGACGTATCCAGGCTTGTCCGAGCGGCATCCGCCGGTCTGCTCGTCGTTGCGCTCGGCGGCTGCGAGCTGATTCTGGCCGAGCCGACGCCGCGGGCCGGCGCCACCTGTCCGGCCTGGCGCGGCGGCTGCGTGGCGGTCTTTGACCTCAAGGACGGAGGCGCGGCGCCGCCGCTGCGGAGCGAAACCCAACTCGCCGGCAACGTCGCCAAGGCCGACCGCATGCGGGTGCCGGCCTGCGACACGGCACCCTGGATCTGTCAGATGCAGGGCAGCGCGGATGTCCTGGCCGAGCGCTACTTCGGCGGACCTGCCGCTCCCTGAGCGGCGCCGCTCGTCGCCAACATCGCCATCGCGACGAAGCGCGGGGCCCGCATCGGCCCCGCGCCCGTTGGTGCTGCGATGGTGTCGCTGCTGTCGCGGTCAGCCCACCGCGATCATGCCGGCGATGGTGCCGGCCCAGACGACGAGAAAACCGCAGATTTGAAACGCGAATGACGTCATGTGTTTTTCCCCCGCGATCCCCGCTGCGGACCCCGGCGTTTGCCGCCTTCGGACCCGCGGGATCGACGTGCGCTTGCTGACCGAAAAATCCTGACGCGCTGCCGAGACCGCTCCGCGCATCAGCCGGCGACCGCCATCGTCGTGACGATGAACAGCCAGACGAGAACCAAAACGAGGCTCCGGACGAGATAGCGAAGCGCCGTCTGCTGGCCCCGCCAGGTCTCGAACAGTCCCCCGCTGCGGGTGGGCACGCTCCGGAGTCTTTCAGATGACATGGTCATGGTGGTTTCTCCTGCCTTTCGGGCCGTTCTGGCCGTCTGCCGTCGGGAACGCCGCCCCGAACCATGACGATGACGATAGCCGCCCCCCCGGAAGGGTTCTGTGAATGGGATCACATGGCGAAAAAAACGTCCCCGGTGCGCGATGCGCTTTAACGGCGCCTTAACGTCCGCCCACCACACTCCGCCGTCAGCACGCCGAGACATCACCCCGAGGGAGCCCACCGGGCGGCCATGGACCTGTCCCACATCCCGTTGTTTGCGGCAGCCCGCGATCGGCTCGCCTGGCTCGACCGACGGCAACAGGTGCTGGCGCACAACATCGCCAACGCCGACACCCCCGGCTACCAGCCGCGCGATCTGAAGGCGTTCAGCGTCGAGGCGTCCGTTGCGCGGACCAGCCACCGATTGCCCCTGGCGGTGAGCGACGGCGGGCATCGGAGCGCTCTGCCGCATGCCGACCATCGGTTCGCCGACGCGGCGACCCGCCGGCCGTTCGAGACGGCGCCGGCCGGGAACGCGGTGGTTCTCGAAGAACAAATGGCCAAGGTGAACGAAACGGTGCTCGCCCACGACGCGGCGAGCGGCCTCTATCGCAAATACCTCGGCATGATGCGCCTCGCCCTCGGCGAACGGCGATAGGAGACCCCCCTTGGATCCACTGTTCCAGACCTTCCGCATCTCCGCCGCCGGCATGAAGGCGCAAGGAGTGCGTCTTCGCGCGATCAGCGAAAACGTCGCCAACGCCCAGTCCAAACCGGCGGGACCGGGCGAAGTGCCCTACCAGCGCAAGCTCGTGACCTTCAAGAACTCGCTGGATCGGGCAACCGGCCTGGACTTGGTCGGTGTCGACCGTGTGCGCCACGACATGACACCGTTTCCGAAAGCCTACGATCCCGGCCATCCGGCGGCCGACGCCGACGGCTACGTGCTGCAGTCGAACGTTTCCGCCCTCATCGAGATGATGGACATGCGCGAGGCGCAGCGGTCCTACGAAGCCAACCTGAGCATGATCAAGACCTCGAAGGCCATGGTCCGCGGCGCCCTCGACATCCTGCGCTGAGGCGCATGGGCAGAGACGGTTCGCCGACGCCACCGATGGAGCTCGACACGAGACGATGACGACGCCGATCAACGGATATGCAGGCGCGGCGGCCGCCTACCGCCGGGCCGCCGCCGCGGTCGACGCGGCCCCACAGCCCGAAACCAAGGCCGAAGACCGTGGCGGCTTCGCCGACATGGTGAAATCGGCGGTCGCCGGAGCGATGGACGCCTCCCAGCACGGCGAGAAGGCGGCGGTGGCGGCAATCTCCGGCAACGCCGACCTGACCGACGTGGTGACCGCCGTCGCCGAGGCGGAGTTGACGCTGCAGACCGTGGTCGCCATCCGCGACAAGGTGGTGGCGGCCTATCAGGAGATATCGCGCATGCCGGTCTGACGCGGGACCGGCACGCGGCCAACGAGGGAGAAGCCTTCGATGAACGACGTGGCCGTGCTGGAAGTCGGGCGCGATGCGCTCATGGTGGCCCTTTACCTGTCGGTGCCGATCATGGCGGTCGGCATGGGGGTGGGGCTGATCATCGCGCTGTTCCAGGCGCTGACGACGATCCAGGAGATCACGCTGACCTTCGTCCCGAAGATCATCGTCATCTTCATCGCCGTCGTCGCACTTCTGCCGTTCATGATGACGACCCTGGTCGAGTTCGGCCAAGCCATGTTCGAGCGCATCGCCGTCCTCGGGTGACGGTCGATGCTGCTCGAAGTCCTCACGGTCCAGACCTTCGCCGTCCTGTTCGTCTTCGTTCGGGTCGGTGCCGCGCTGATGTTGGTGCCCGGCTTCGCGGCGGCGCAGGTCAGTCCGCGCATCCGGCTGATCGTGGCGCTGTCGATGAGCCTGCTCCTCACACCGGTGCTGAGCCCCGGCCTGCCCGCGCTGCCGGCTTCGCCGATCGCGCTTGGCCTGCTCATCGCCGGGGAGGTCGTCGTCGGCGTGTTCCTCGGGACCCTGACCCGCATCCTGCTCGCCGCGGTGCACACGGCCGGCACCTTGATCTCGCTGTTCGCCTCGCTGGCCAACGCCATGGTGCAGGATCCGGTGTCCGATCAGCAGGCGTCCACGGTCGCCGGCTTCCTGTCGACCACGGCGGTGCTGATGCTGTTCGTGACCAATCAGCACCTGCACGTGCTGGAGGCGATCGTCGCCAGCTACACGGTGTTTCCGCCGGGCGAGATCCCAGCGGCCGGCGACCTTGCCGAAACGGTGACGCGAACGGCCGCGCAGAGCTTCGCACTGGGGTTGCAGATGTCTCTGCCTTTTCTCATAATCGGTTTCAGCTATTCGATCGGCCTCGGCATCCTCGGGCGACTGATGCCGCAGTTGCCCGTGTTCTTCTTCGGTCTGCCGGCGCAGATCTCTCTGCAGGTGTGGGCGATCCTGTTGACCCTGAGCGCGATCATGCTGGTGTTCCTGCGCGGCTTCGCCGACGGCCTCGCGGCTGTGACCGGAGTGTGAGGCGGCGGTGTCCGAGCACGACGACGCCTCCAAAACGGAAGACGCAACCGAGCGCCGCCTCAGTGAGGGGCGCGAACGCGGTCAGGTCGCGACCTCCCAGGAGGTCAAGAGCGCGGCGATGCTCCTCGCCGCCACCTTCGGCGTTGTCGTCCTGGCGCCGCCGATGATGGCGGACCTGACGACGATCGGCCGTGCCTTCCTCGAAGAGGCGGATACGTTCCCCGTCCACCAGGCCACCCTCCAGGAAGGGTTGCTGGCGTTGATGCTCGCCGTCGGCGTGGCGACGGCGCCCCTTGCCGGTCTGCTGCTGGTGGTCGCGTTGCTGGCCGGCCTCGGGCAGGTCGGACTGATCTGGGCGCCGGATCGGATCGCGCCGGATCTCGGCAAGATCTCGCTCCTGAAGGGCGCCAAGCGCCTGTTCTCGCTGCGGTCCATCGTCGAGTTCCTGAAGGGCATCGCCAAGCTTTCCCTGGTGGCGGCGCTGGCGGTCGGCCTGGCGCTGCCGCTGCTGGTCGACATCGAGCTGTTGCCGGATGGCGACATCGCCGGCGGCCTGGATCGGCTGGAAGCGTTGACACTGCGGCTCGTCGCCGGCTCGGCGGCGGTGATGGCGGCGATCGCCGCCGTCGACTATGCCTATCAGCGCCACGACCACCTGAAGCAGATGCGGATGACCCGCCAGGAGGTTCGCGACGAGCACAAGCAGTCGGAAGGCGATCCGCACGTCAAGGCGCGCATCCGCAAGGTGCGTGTCGAGCGGGCGCAGCGGCGGATGATGGCGAAGGTGCCGGAAGCCGACGTGGTCATCACCAACCCGACGCACTACGCCGTTGCCCTCGAATACAAGATGGAAAGCATGGCGGCACCGCGGGTGGTCGCCAAGGGCGTCGACCACGTCGCCCGAAAGATCCGCGAGGTGGCCGAGGAGCATGACGTGCCGTTGGTCGAGAACCCGCCGCTGGCCCGGGCGCTGCACGCCGCCGTGGACCTGGACCAGATGATCCCGGCGGAACACTACGAAGCCGTGGCGCAGATCATCGGCTATGTCATGCGCCTCAAGGGACAGCGGACATGACCGACGGACTCTGGCGGAACGTGTTCGACGCGGCGCCGGTGGCGGTCGTGCTTCTCGACCTCTCGGGCCGCATCCTCGACGTCAACGCCGCCGCCGAAGCCCTCCTCGGCGCCCGGCGGGACCACCTGATCGGCGTCGCCTTCGACGGGCTGGCGGCGATCCAGGATCGCGACGACGTGGCCGCCCAGTTGTCGAAGCTGGTGATGGGCACGGTGCCGGTCGTCCATCTCGAGGGCATCCGGATGGGCGGCGGTGGCATGACGGCGATGCTGCGCGGCGCCCGGATCGGCAGCGAGGAGGAGGCGCGGGTTGCCGTCTACCTGCTCGCCGCCGCCGATCCGCGCGTCGACCCGGAGTTGCTGCAGGGGCAGAAGCTGCAGGCCCTGGGCCAACTCGCCGGGGGGGTCGCCCACGATTTCAACAATCTGCTCACGGCGATCCTCGGCTTCACGGATCTGCTGCTGGCGAGGCCCGTCGGCGAGGCCGACCGTGCCGACCTGGAACAGGTCCGCCGCAACGCGCGACGCGGCAGCCGCCTGGTCGGCCAGTTGCTCGCGTTCTCCCGCCGGCAGCCCACCCAGCCGGTGACCCTCTCGGTCAACGCCGCCCTCCGCGACCTCACGAAGATGCTCGACCGGCTGCTTGGCGAGACGGTGGAACTGACCCTCGACCTCGCCGCCGATCCGGCGCGGATCCGCATCGACGCCGGCCATTTCGACCAGATGATCATCAACCTCGCGGTCAACGCCCGGGACGCCATGCCCGGCGGCGGCCAGCTGACCATCACCACCCGTGACGAGGCCGACGCGCACGTGCGCATCGATGTCGCCGACACCGGAGTGGGCATTCCGAAGGAAATCCTCAGCGACATCTTCGATCCGTTCTTCACCACCAAGGGGCCGGGAACCGGCGGTGGCGGCACCGGGCTCGGCCTTTCCACCGTCTACGGGATCGTTCGCCAAGCCGGCGGCTCCGTCGAGGTGGACAGCGCGCCGGGCCGCGGCTGCCGATTCATCGTTCGCCTGCCGGCGGCCGACGCCGGCGTTCGCCTGCCGGCGGCCGACGCCGGCGCACGGCTAGAGCTGGAACCGGCGCCGGCGGCGGTGGCACGCCCCCCGACCGCGGGGGCCACCGTGCTGCTGGTCGAGGATGAGGACGCGGTGCGCCAGTTCGCGGCCCGGGCGCTGACGGCCCGCGGCCACACCGTTCTTGAAGCCGAAAGCGGTGAGATCGCCCTCGACCTGCTTGGCGACTTGAGTGCCGGCGGCACGGGGGAGGCGGGCGGGCGGGCGCTCGATCTGCTCGTCAGCGACGTGGTCATGCCCGGAGTCGACGGCTACACGCTGTCCCGCCTCGCCCGCGAGGAGCGGCCCGACCTGCGCGTCGTGTTGATGTCCGGCTATGCCGACGACGCGTTGGCTCCCGGCCTCGCGGACGATCCCGGCATCCGCTTCCTGGCCAAACCGTTCACCCTGGCGGACCTCGCCGACACCGTCGCCGCCGCCCTCGCCGACCGCTGATTCGTCGCACGCCTCCGGAAGGGCTAGGCTCCGCGTCCATTATAGGCTTATCTTCTTATTGCGGACGAGAACAAATCAAGTACATTGGCGGATGAGAGCCGTCGTTGCCATGTCGGCGCCCGCTGTGGAATAAGGGGAGAGATTATGCTCCAACGCACCCTTCGCCTTGTGGAGACGGATCCCGTGGACAAAGACCGGGCCATTGACGCCGCCATCACCCAGATCGAACGCGCCTTTGGCAAGGGCTCGATCATGCGCCTCGGCCAGCGCGAGCACGTGGACATTGAGGCGGTGTCCACCGGGTCGATCGGGCTCGACATCGCGCTCGGCATCGGCGGCCTGCCGCGCGGCCGCATCATCGAGATCTATGGGCCAGAGGCGTCCGGCAAGACGACGCTGGCGCTGCATGCCGTCGCCGAGGCGCAGAAGCGCGGCGGCTACTGCGCCTTCATCGACGCCGAGCACGCGCTCGATCCGATCTACGCCCGCAAGCTCGGGGTCAACATCGACCAGCTGTTGATTTCGCAGCCGGACGCCGGCGAGCAGGCGCTCGAAATCGCCGATTACCTGGTGCGGTCGGGCGCCGTCGATGTGCTGGTGGTGGACAGCGTCGCCGCGCTGGTGCCGCGCGCCGAACTGGAAGGCGAGATGGGCGATACCCACGTCGGCCTGCAGGCCCGGTTGATGAGTCAGGCGCTGCGCAAGCTGACGGCGTCGGTGTCGCGCTCGCAAACCGTGCTGATCTTCATCAATCAGATCCGCATGAAGATCGGCGTGATGTTCGGCAATCCGGAGACCACCACCGGCGGCAACGCCCTCAAGTTCTATTCCTCGGTGCGCCTGGAAATCCGCCGCATTGGCGCGATCAAGAGCCGCGAGGAGACCGTCGGCAATCAGACCCGCGTCAAGGTCGTCAAGAACAAGCTGGCGCCGCCGTTCCGGCTCGTCGAGTTCGACATCATGTACGGCGAGGGCATATCGAAAACCGGCGAACTGATCGACCTCGGCATGAAGGCCGGACTGATCGAGAAATCCGGCTCCTGGTTCTCCCATGGGTCCGAGCGCATCGGCCAGGGTCGGGAGAACGCCAAGATTTACCTGCGCGAGCATCCCCAGATGGCAGAACAAATCGAGGCCCAGATCCGCGCCAACGCCGGCATCGTCTCCGAGGCCTTGATGAGCGGCGGCGATGACGAGACGCCGGCCGCTGCCGACGAGTAGCGCCGGCGATTGACGCAGTGCCCTCGCCGCGCCGCGGCGAGCGGAACAGGACCGCCGCACGGCGGCGAGCGGACCCGGACCGCCGCGCCGCGGCGAGCTGACCGGACCGCCGCGTGGCGGCTAGCCGAGCCGGACCGTCACCCGGCTGCGGTTGAAACGCCGCGGTGATCTGGACACGGCGGCCGGCAAGGCGGTAAAAGCCAGCAAACCGCCGGTCCGGCTACCGTTCATCCGCCTCGCGCCCCACATATCCGGTCATGCAAACCGTCAACGACATCCGCAAAGCCTTTCTGGACTTCTTCGCTCGGCACGATCACCGGATCGTGCCGTCGAGCCCCCTGGTGCCGCGCAACGATCCGACGTTGATGTTCACCAACGCCGGCATGGTGCAGTT
>CAZBWP010000024.1:0-1542 GCA_964495295.1 uncultured Rhodospirillaceae bacterium
TGACTGTCGACAATGGCTTGAGCATGTCAACGAACGTCAGGGAGGACACGGCGATGGGCAACGGCGGTTTCAAGGCGCTGGTTTTGGAACAGGCGGAGGGCGGCGTCACGCCCCGCATCACGACGCTGGCCGACAGCGCCCTGCCGGAGGGCGATGTCCTGGTCGACGTCAAGTACTCCGACCTGAACTACAAGGACGGCATGATCCTGAGCGGCATCGGCAAGCTGGTCCGCACCTATCCGCACGTCCCCGGCATCGATTTTTCGGGCGTCGTCGTCGCCTCGGAGTCGCCGCGCTTCCAGCCGGGCGACCCGGTGATCCTCACCGGCTGGCGGGTCGGCGAGGTGCGCTGGGGCGGCTATGCCGGGCGTGCCCGCGTCAAGTCCGACTGGCTGGTGCCGCTGCCGCCGGGGATGACGCTGGAGCAGGCGATGGCCATCGGCACCGCCGGCTTCACCGCCATGCTGGCAGTGATGGCCCTGGAAGAGCACGGCCTCAGGCCGGAGAACAAGGGCGAGGTGCTGATCACCGGGGCGGCCGGCGGCGTCGGCAGCATCGCCGTGGCGCTGCTCGCCAACCTGGGATACCGGGTGGCCGCGTCGACCGGCCGGCCGGAACAGGCCGAGTATCTGAAAGGCCTGGGTGCGACCACCATCGTCGACCGCGCCGAGTTGGAGGCGCCGCCGAAGGGGCCGATGGGGCCGGAGAGCTGGTCCGGCATGATCGACAACGTCGGTGGCGCCATTCTCGGCAACGCGCTGGGCAGCCTGTGCTATTGGGCGAGCTGTGCGTCGGTGGGCAACGCCGGCGGCGTCAAGTTCACGTCCACGGTCATCCCGTTCCTGCTGCGCGGCATCAACCTGCTCGGCATCGACTCGGCCACCTGCCCGACCGAACGGCGGCTGATCGCCTGGCCGCGCCTCGCCCAGGACCTGCCCACGGACAAGCTGACGGCGATGACGCACGTGGTCCCCCTGGAGGACCTGCCGGCGCTCGGCAAATCGATCCTGAAGGGGCAGGTGGCCGGCCGCACGGTCGTCGATCTGAACGCCTGAACGGCCACGCGTCCAAGCGGCTGAGCGCCAGAGCACCTGAGCGGCGGCGGCGCTGGGGACGCCGGTCAACAGGCCGCTTGATAATGGCCGCTTGATAAAGGATTACGTTTCAGGCAACGGATGGGGGGAGTGCCGACGGAGCGGGGGCGACCCGTCGGCCGCACTGCGAGACGGACCAGATGACGCGTTTCTTGGCGGCAGCCGCATCGCTGCTGGTGATTCTTATTCTGTTGGCCAGCGCCGGAACGGCCTGGATCTTCCACCGATTCGGCAGCGACCTTCCGGATTACGGACAGCTCGCCAACTATGAGCCGCCGATCACCACCCGTCTTTACGCGGGTGACGGCCGTCTGTTCGCCGAGTACGCCATCGAGCGGCGGATCTTCGTGCCCATGGACGTGATCCCGCCGCGGCTCATCGAGGCCTTCCTGTCGGCCGAGGACAAGACGTTCTTCACGCATCCGGGCATCGACGTGTTCGGCATCGT
>CAZBWP010000024.1:1642-13005 GCA_964495295.1 uncultured Rhodospirillaceae bacterium
AATGGGCGAACGCGTGGCGCCCGGAGCAGCGGGTCGGCGCGGCGCCCCGCCGGCCGGCGGATGTGGTGGCGGTCGGCGACGTGGTGGTGGTCGAAGCGGTGACGGCGGATGCCGCGGACCCGGCCGCGGCCGCGAGCGACTTCGCCCTGCGGCAGATCCCCAACGTCGATGGCGCCCTGGTGGCGCTCGATCCGCACACCGGGCGCGTGCTCGCCTTGGCCGGCGGCTTCAGCTACGCGCGGAGCGAATTCAACCGCGCGACCCAGGCGATGAGGCAGACCGGGTCGGCGTTCAAGCCGTTCGTCTATCTGACGGCGCTGGAGAACGACTACGTCCCCTCGCAGCTCATCCTCGATGCGCCGATCGCCATCAGTCAGGGGCCGGGGCTGCCGCTGTGGCGCCCGACGAACTACACCAACAAGTTCTACGGACCGACCACCATGCGCCGCGGCCTGGAGCTGTCGCGCAACCTGATGACGGTGCGCCTGGCGCAGGCGGTGGGCATCCAGAAGATCGCCGACACCGCCGTCCGCTTCAACATTTTCGACAGTATGCCCAACCAACTCGCCTTCGCCCTCGGCGCCGGCGAGACGACGCTGCTGAAGCTCACCGCCGCCTATGCGATGATCGTCAACGGCGGCCAGCACATCACGCCGACGCTGATCGACCGGGTGCAGGATCGCCACGGGCGCACCGTCTATCGCCACGACACGCGGGCCTGTGACGGGTGCAGCGGCAGCGCCGCCGTCGCCCGCGCCAGCGTGCCGGACATTCCCGAGGCCGGCGCGCACTTGGTCGCTTCGGGCAGCGCCTATCAGGTCGTCTCGATGATGGAGGGCGTGGTCCAGCGGGGAACGGCGACCAGCGTGAAGGCCGTCGACAAGCCGGTCGCCGGCAAGACCGGAACGACCAACGACTACAAGGACGCATGGTTCATCGGCTTCACCCCCGATCTGGTGGTCGGCGTTCTCGTCGGCTTCGACGAGCCGAAGACGCTCGGCAGCGCCGAGACCGGCGGCCGCGCGGCCGCGCCCATCTTCCGGGACTTCATGCTGGCGGCGCTGGAGGATGTGCCGGCGACGCCGTTCCGCGTGCCGCCCGACGTGAGCCTGGTGCGGGTGCACCTGGAATCGGGACGACGCGCCGGCTCGGAAGGGGGCGGCGTCATCCTGGAGGCCTTCAAGCTGGGTACCGGACCCGGCTCCGGCGCGGGCATCCTGCGCGGTGTCGGCACCATGGAGCAGGGGCCCTCCATGGGTACCGGCGGGCTCTACTGAGGTGGCCCGGCCGCGCGATGCTTGGCCGTAAGGCCGCGGTCGCGCAAGGCCGCTGCCAACATGATTGAACGGAGATCCTGGAAATGCGTGCTGAAATCGAAGCTGTCGTCGAGGAGATCAAAGGCTCCCTCGTCCGGCTGAGGAGGCATCTTTGACTACGATGCCGCCCGTGATCGCCTTGCCGAACTGAACGCCCGCACCGAGGATCCGACGTTCTGGGACGATCCAGACGTCGCCCAGGCCCTGATGCGCGAACGCACCCGGCTGGACGAGCGGCTGAGCGCCATCGACGGGCTGGGCCAGCGCCTCGCCGAGAACGTCGAACTGATCGACTTGGGGACGGCCGACGACGACGCCGGCGTTGTCGCCGAGGCCGAGGCCGACCTCGTCGCCATGCAGAAGGACGTCGCCGCGGCGGAGCTGAAGACGCTGTTGTCCGGCGAGGCGGACGGCAACGATTGCTACATCGAGGTCCACGCCGGTGCCGGCGGCACCGAGGCGCAGGACTGGGCCGAGATGCTGATGCGCATGTACACGCGCTGGGCGGAACGGCGGCGCTTCAAGCTGGAATGGATCGAGGAGAGCGAGGGCGAAGGGGCGGGCATCAAATCGGCGACCGTGCGGGTGATCGGTCCCGACGCCTATGGCTGGCTGAAGCACGAGACCGGCGTGCACCGGCTGGTGCGCATCTCCCCCTTCGACTCCAGCGCCCGCCGCCACACCAGCTTCGCGTCGGTCGGCGTCTACCCGGTGGTCGACGACACCATCGAGGTCGAGATCCTGGACAAGGATCTGCGCGTCGACACCTACCGCTCCTCGGGCGCCGGCGGCCAGCACGTCAACAAGACCGACAGCGCCATCCGCATCACCCACCTGCCGACCAACATCGTCGTCCAGTGCCAGAACGACCGCTCGCAGCACAAGAACCGGGCGGCGGCCATGGCCATGCTGAAGGCGCGCCTCTATGAGCTGGAGATGCGCAAGCGCGAGGAAGCGGCGCAAGCGGCCTACGACTCCCGCACGGAGATCGGCTGGGGGCGGCAGATCCGCTCCTACGTGCTGCAGCCCTACCAGATGGTCAAGGATCTGCGCACGGCGGTCGAGACCTCGAACACCCAGGCGGTGCTCGACGGCGACATCGACGATTTCCTGAGCGCCTCCCTCGCCGCCCGCATCGACGATCAGGCCAAACCGGCGGGCGGCAAAGCCTCGTAGCCGGGCCGACGGCACGGCAAAGCCTCACTGCCGCCCCGATGGAACCGTCCCCGGCACCGTCCCCGGCGGGACCGATCACCAGCTGTCCGGTGCCGCCGTCGGCGTGACGTCCACGGCGACCTCGATGCGGTGGGTGCCGCCGCCGAAGATGGCGCCGTTCACCGGGCTGACATCGCCATAATCGCGGCCCCAGGCGATGGTGACGTGCTCGTCGCCCACCGCCTTGTTGTTCGTCGGGTCCAGGTCGATCCAGCCATCCTGCCCGCAGAACACCGACAGCCAGGCGTGCGACGCGTCAGAGCCGACGAGCTTCTCCTTTCCCTCCGGCGGATAGGTCAGCAGGTAACCGCTGACATAGCGGGCCGGCACGCGCAGCGCGCGCAGGCAGGCGATCTCCAGGTGCGCGAAATCTTGGCAGACGCCGCGGCGGCGCTCGAACACCTGATCGACGGACGTGGTCACGGTGGTTGCCGCCGGATCGTAGTCGAAGTCCGCGTGGATGCGCCGGGTCAGGTCGAGCGCACCGTCGAGCACCGGCCGGCCACGCGGGAACGAGCCGGCGGCATAGGCGGCGAGATCCGCATCGCCGCGGACGTGCGGCGACGCGAAGACGAACTGCAAGGCGTTCAGGCCGGTGTCGGTGCGGTCCTCGAACAGGGCGGCATACAGGGTGTCCCAGGCCGCCGTGGCGGTCGGCAACGGCAGCGGCCTGCCGACCACCTCGATGACGCTCTGCGCATGCAGCGTCAGCTGTTCATGCTGATCCTGCAGCGTGATGTTGACCACCGGATTGCCGAAATAGTCGGTGCTCGCCGTCTGCACGGCGGGAACCGGCGTCACCGAGAGCAACGTCCGGCGACAGACTTGGTGATCGCAGGGCCGGGGTGTCAGGTGCAGCCGATGGTGGGAGAACGAGACCGGGATCGAATAGATGTACCGGGTCCGATGGCTGACGGTGTAGATCACGGCTTCGACGGCGGGGTGGACAGGTCCGCCGGGCGGCGCGCCTCGGCATGGCTGAAGTAGGACCGGGTGATCGCCTCCGACAGCTTCGGCAGCGCCGCGTCCATGGCATCGAACACCTCCGCCAAGCCGGCGCGGCGCTGGTCGGCGTCGACCGCGCAGAGCGTCGACGGCTCGGCCAGGCGCAACGTCGCCAGCGTCGCCAGCATGATCCGCTGTTCGACGCTGCGCGCCGGCGGGGCGATCGACCGCGGCAGCTGTTCCACGTGATCGTTCAGGGCGGCGAGCTGGAAGGCGACGGAGCGGGGATTGCTTTCGTCCAGCAGCAGCACGTCGAGCACGGGGGCGACCATGGGCGTCGCCAGATAGCGCCAGCGATAGGTCATGACGCTGTCGGCGATCTCCAGCAACAGGACGAGACGGCCATCGTCCTCCGGATCGCCACGCTCCAGGAAGCAGCGCATCAGCCGCGACAGGTGCGCCGCCCGCTCCAGCCGGCGTCCCATGTCGAGGAAGCGCCAGCCATGGTCGCGGGTCATGTTCTCCATTTCCATGCCGCTGAACGCGGCGAGCACCCGCAGGCTCTGTTCGAGCACGTCGAAGATGTCGGCCGGGTCGGTGGCGCGGCCGGCGCGCGGCGGCCGCGCCGTGGCCCGCAAGCCGCTGAGCGTTTGCCACGCTTCCACCGACAGCCAGTCGCGGGCGAGCGCGGCGGTGCGCTCGAGGTGTTGCAGGGTGTCGACGACTCCGTAGGGCACGCCGACCTTGAACATCACCTCCCGCGCCTGGCGCTCGATGGCGACCGTCGGGCCGAGGGCAACCTCCTCCGGCCGGCCGGCGTCGATCCCCGTCTTCTCCAGGATCGCCGCCATGGCCCGCGCCAGCGCCGCGGCGTCGCCGCTCTCGATGGTATCGACGGTCAGCCGGCGAACCACCGTCCGGAGCACCCGCATCGCATCCTCGGCGCGCTCGGCATAGCGGCCGAGCCAGAACAGGTTGTCGGCGGAGCGGCTCGGAATGTCCTTGCTCTTGCGTTGCGGCTGGGCGCCGCCGGCGTCGGTCCTGAGCAGGCTGAACGCCGAGACCGGCCGGCTCGAGAGCACCCAGGTGTCCTTGGTTTCCTGGCCGCGACGCAGCAGTGCGGCGCGCGGATCGCGGGTGGCGGCGACCCGGGTCAGGCCGCCCGGCATCAGCGCATAGCCGTCTTCGCTGGCACAGAGGAACACCCGGAGCGCCATCGGCCGCGGCTCCAGCGCGCCGTCCGCCAGGACGGGCGTCGTCGACAGCGACACCAACTCCTGGCCGACATAGTTGTGCCCCTCGGAGACCAGCCGGTCCCGCAGGGACGCGAGCGAGGCCGCGCTCAACCCCCGGCTGAGCAACGGGCCGGCCGCGGCCGCCAGCATCGGCCGCCGTTCGAACGCATGGTCGACGGCGAGGTCATCGAGGGTGGCGAGCACGTGCTGCCGCGCGGCCTCCTGGCCGCACCACCAGGTCGCGGTGTTGGGCAGCAGCAGGTCCTCGCCGAACATGCTGCGACAGAGGGCCGGCAGGAACGCCATGAACGCCTTCGCCTCGATCAGGCCGCTGCCCAGCGCGTTGGCGACGCCGACCCGCCCGGCGCGCGCCGCCTGTACCAGGCCGGCAATGCCGCAGGTCGAGGCGACGTCCAGGTCCAGCGGATCGCAGAGCTCGGAGTCGATGCCGCGGATGATGAGGTCCACCGGCATCAGGCCCTCGACGGTCTTCAGGAAGACCCGCTCGTTGCGGACCGTGAGGTCGGCGCCGACGGCAAGGGTGTAGCCCAGATAGCGCGCCAAATAGGCGTGATCGAAGGCGGTCTGCTCCTCGTCGCTCGAGGTCAGCAGCACGATGCGCGGATCATCCCGCCGGGTCGCGGCCACCAGGCCGCTGTTCAGGGCGTTGAAGAAGGGGGCGAGGCGCTGGATGTGGTAGGCGCGAAACACCTCCGGCAGGGCGCGGGCGAGGATGATGCGGTTCTCCAGCGCGTAGCCGAAGCCGACCGGCGCCTGCGTCCGGTCCGACAGCACCCACCAGCGGCCATCGGGGCCGCGGCCCAGGTCGGCGGCGTAGAATTGCAGGTACCGGCCGCCCCGCGGTTCGATGCCGTGGCACGGCCTGAGGAAATGCGGATTGGCGAACACCAGCGCCGCCGGCAGGTCGCCCTGCCGCAACAACCGTTGCGGCCCGTAGAGATCGGCGAGCACGGCATCGAGCAGGCGCGCCCGCTGGATCAGGCCGCGTTCGAGGGCCGCCCACTCGTCCTCGTCGATCAACAGCGGCACGAAATCCAGGGTCCACGGCCGCTCCGAGCCTTCGGCCCCGCCCGCCACGGTGAAGGCGATGCCGTTCTCGGTGCGCAAGCGCTCCGCCTTGCGCAGCCTGGCGGCGAGATCCTCGGCCGGCAGCGCGCCGAAGGCGGCGACGAAGCGCCGCCAGTGCGGCCGGATCGAGCCGTCCGGGGCGATCAGTTCGTCCAAGATGCCGGGGATCAGCCGGTAGTGGGCTTCGAGCAGGGTGGCGGCGACCCGATCGTCGGACACGTGCAGACTCACCCGTGCAACGCCTCTTGCCGCGGCCTCGAGAACAGTGACGCAGAGGCCATCAGCATGCGCGGACTGCAGCCAGCAACGGCGGGCGGCGTCGGGTCATGCGGCCGTTGTCGCCACGCCGCAGAGCCTGGCGATGGCCTCGAAGTAGGGGCGTCGGCCGACCAGCATGAGGTCGTTGTGGCCGGCGCCGGGCACGGTCACCAGCATCTTCCGCTCCGCCGGGCAGGCGTCGAACAGCGCCCGACCGTCGGTCACCGGGATGATCCAGTCGCGCTCGCCGTGCAGCACCAGGGTCGGCACCGTCACCTGGGCGATCTTCGCCAGGTTGCCGAAGCCGTCGCGGACCTCGTCGGCATCCGGGATCTTCAGGAAGCCGAGCCGCTCGATCAGCGCGAAGGTCTCGGCGAAGGCGCTTTCCAGGATCAGGCCCGCCACCGCATCGCCGGCGCGCGCCGCGATTTCCAGCGCCGCGGCGCTGCCCAGCGACCGCCCCATCACGAACAGCGGGCCGGCCTCGATGCCGCGCGCCGCCAGGGTCTCGGGCGCCGTCTGCCAACAGGCCCAGGCGTCGTCGAGCAGCGCCGTCGCCGTCGGCGCGCCGTCGCTGGCGCCGTAGCCCCGGTAATCGCAGACGAACAGCGTTACCCCCAAACGGGTGTAAAACGGCGCGATCGCCTCATAGTCCGAGGCGATTTCGCCGTTGCCGTGGAAGAACAGCACAACCGGGGCTCCGGGCACTGCGACGAAGATCTTGCCGGCGATCCTTATCCCCTCATCGACCGGAATCCGCACCGTGTGGACGCCGGCGCCGAGGCGGGGCACGCCGACGTCGCGCCGCGGATGGAACAACACCGCGCGGACGTCCGGCCGATCGAGAATGTCCAGGCTTCGCTCTGTCATCGCGACCCTTCCTCAACGAGCACCGATGGTGCGACACGCCCGTGTGGGCGAGGGCGGACAGCGGCACGCCGACGCTTGGTCCGTGTCCCGTGTCACGGGCCCCATGTACCGCGCCCGGGCGCCGGCTTCATCAACAAAGTGGCGCGCGCCTCAGGGGACGTCGGCCAGACCGAGAATCGCCCGCGCCTCGGCCGGGCTCGCCGGGTGGCGGCCGTGCTCCGGACACAGGGCCGCGACCTGCGCGACCAGCTCGGCGTTGCTGTCGGCGAGCCGCGAGCGATCATACTTCAGGTTGTCCTCGAGGCCCGTCCGCACGTGTCCCCCCAGTTCCAGCGCCCAGGCGGCGACCTCCAGCTGGTGCCGACCGATGCCGGCGGCCGTCCAGGTGCCGCCCGGCATCAGGTCCTTAAGCTCGCCGATCGCGAACTCCAGCAGCCGGCGGCGCGCCGGCAGCGCGTTGGGAATGCCCAGCACGAACTGCACATGCGGCGGCGGCTTGATCAGGCCGCGATCGATCAGTGTCCGGGTGGCATACAGCATGGCCAGATCGAAGACCTCGATCTCCGGCTTGATGTTCGCGTCCAGCATCAGCCGCGCCATGTTTTCCACAAGCGCTGGATGGTTATCGTAGATCTGGGTGGCGAAATTCACCGAGCCGGTGGCCAGCGACGCCATGTCCGGCTTGAGCGGCAGCGCGGCGGCGCGCTCCTCCTGGGCGCGACCACGACCGCCCGTGGAGAACTGCACGATCATGCCCGGGCAGCGTTGCCTGACGCCGTGGAGGACGCGCTTGAACAGCGCCGGATCGGACGAGGAGGCGCCGTCCGCAGCGCGGACATGGACGTGCACCAGCGACGCCCCGGCGACGAACGCGGCGTGCGTCGACTCGATCTGCTCTTCCGGCGAGATCGGCACGGCCGGGTTGTCGGACTTCTGCGGCACGGCTCCGGTGATGGCGACGGTGATGATGGCGGGCGTGGTCATCGGACGGTCCGGCGTTGCGTGCTGTGGCAATTATCCTACCGTCGCCGGCCGGTGTTGTCGCCCCCGAGGATTGGCACTTGGGCGGGGCGGGCGATCGTCCTATTGTCGGCTTGGGGGACGTCAGGGACCGCTGCGAAGGAGCGAGCGATGACATGGTCCGGCGCGAAGCGTTGTCTGCGGACGCTTCTGCTTGGTCTGTGCCTCGCCAGCTTGACCCTCGCCGCGTCGGCCGACGAGATCCGCGTGTTGCGTATCGGCACCGGCGCCACCGGCGCCACCTATTTCGCCATCGGCGGCCTGATCGCCAGCATCGTCAGCCACCCGCCCGGCTCGAGACGGTGCGAGGAGGGCGGCAGCTGCGGCGTGCCAGGGGTGATCGCCGTCGCCGTGTCGACGGAGGGATCGGTCGACAACGTGCTGCGGCTGGCCAAGGGCGAGCTGGATCTGGCGCTGTCCCAGGCCGACGTGGCCTTCGATGCCGTTGTCGGCGGCGGTCGGTTCGACGGTGCGGCGCTGCCGTCCATCCGCGCCATCGCCAACCTCTATCCGGAAGCGGTGCATCTGGTGGTGCGGCGTGACAGCAACATCGCCGCGGTGTCCGACCTTGCCAACCGGCCGGTCTCCATGGGCGAGGAAAAGTCGGGCACGCGGGTGCTGGCCGGGTATGTGCTGTCCGCCTTCGGGCTCTCGGAGGCGGACGTGCAGCCGGCGTTCATGCGGATCGGACCCGCCGTCGACGCGCTGGTCGCCGGCGAACTGGATGCGCTGTTCATGGTCGGCGGGCCGCCGGTCGGCGCCCTGGTCCAGGCGTTCGAGAGCGGCCGCGTCGACCTTCTGCCGATCGCCGGGCCAGCGGCGGATGCCATCCGCGAGAACTATCCGTTCATCAATGCCAACGTCATCCCCGACGGCACCTATCCCGGGATCGGCGCCGTCCCGACGTTGAAGGTGGGGGCGCTGCTGATCACCTCGGCCAGCCTCGACGCCGACCTCGTCTACAAGGTCACCCGCGCGCTCTGGCACGAACGCAATCGCCGCATCCTCGACCAGGGGCCTCCGAACGCCCGGATGATCCAGCTGGAGACCGCCCTCGACGGCCTCGCCATTCCGATCCACGACGGGGCCCTCAGGTTCTACGAAGACATCGGGCTGGTGACGATGCCGTGAGGCGATGCTCCGTCGCGCGCCACAGCCGCCTCGGCGAGGGCGAGAATGTGGTGCAGCGGG
Source organism: uncultured Rhodospirillaceae bacterium (assembly GCA_964495295.1). Classification (GTDB taxonomy): domain Bacteria; phylum Pseudomonadota; class Alphaproteobacteria; order Rhodospirillales; family Defluviicoccaceae; genus CAZBWP01. The sequence goes on from CAZBWP010000024.1 coordinate 10,782, forward strand.
CCGTCCGGGATGCCGAACGCATCCAGGTGGTGAATGACGTTGCGGAGGTAGTCGAGGGAGGTGCCATACGTGCCGCGGCCCTGCAGCACCAGCGCGGCCGCGTGCTCCGGTGTCGCCGGACGGCAATGCTGCGGATGGCCCGGTGCCGCGGCGAAGGTGAGCGCCGGCACCCGCCGGCCGTCGTCCAGGCGCAGCGGCACGGTCACCGGCCGGTAGGCGTTCGTGTACATCTCGCGCTGCCAGAGGTAGGCGCGGGTCGCCGCCACCCCCGGCGCGGCGACGCGAAAGGCGATGCCGCGACAACTGCCGCCGCGATCCAGGGCGACGACCAGCCCCGGCTTGTCCGGCGTCCCCCGGTTGCGCACGCTCAACAGGCAGAGCGCGCGGTGATAGCCGTGGAGGCGCCCCGGCACGGATTCCACGTGGTCGAAGCGCGGATCCCACATCAGCGATCCATAGCCGAACACCCAGAGATCCGCGGCCCCCGGGTTGGCTGCCGGGTCCGCCCCCCGGGCGGCCCCTGGCTCCGCCCCCGGCACGCCGGGCGTCATCCGCGGGTCACCAGCCAGACGCCCACCACCGTCAGCGCCATGCCAAAGATCGCCACCGGCCCGAGGGTCTCGCCGAAGAGGAAAAATGCGATCATCGCGGTCACCGGCGGCACCAGATAGAACAGGCTCGCCACCTTGGCCGCCGCACCCCGGCGGATCAGGAGATGCAGGAGCGTGATCGCGCCCAGCGACAGCACGAAGCACAACCAGAACAGGGCGAAAACGAACTCGCCCGTCCAGGTGACCGCCATGGTTTCGAACAGCAGCGCCGCGACCGCCATCGGTACCGCGGCCGCCGCGAACTGGATGGCCGAGCCGGTGCGCAGATCCATGCTGGCGCCGTGGCGCTTCTGATAGAGCGTGCCGACGGTGATGCCGAACAGGGCGGCGACGGCGAAGGCGATGCCGGTCAGGTGGCCGGTCCCCAAGGTGAGCTTGTCGATCACCACCAGGGCGACGCCGACCAAGCCGATGATCACGCCCAGCCACTGCCGGGGGGTCACCCGCTCGTCCAGGTAGGGGCCGGCGGCAAGCGCGGTGAGCAGCGGTTGCAGGCCGACGATCAGCGCCGCGACACCGGCCGGCAGGCCATGGTCGATGGCCGCGAACACGCCGCCCAGGTAGATGCCGTGGATCAGCACGCCGGCGACGGCGATGCTGCCCACCGCCCGCCAGCTCTTCGGCCAGGGCGCGCGCACCACCAGCGCCGCGGCCAGCAGCACCGTGATGACCACGAGGAAGCGCAGCAGCAGGAAGGTCGCCGGCTCGGCGTGCGGCAGCCCCAGCTTGGCGCCGATGAAGCCGGTGCTCCACAACAGCACGAACAGCGCCGGCATCAGGGTGATCAGCGGCGTGTCGCGGCGGGTGCGGGGCGCAGCGGTGGGTGGGTCGGTCATCTTTGGAGCTTCGCTCGGGGCACGCGCCGCCTGGCAGACGCGACGTCCCGGTGAGGCTAGACGGTCGCTTCGGTCGGCGCAACGGACGATCCGGCGGATGTCACTGACAGGGACGATCCGGCGGATGTCACTGACACGGACGGTCCGGCGGACCGTCCGGCGGCGGCGGCCGCCCCCCATTCTGGCTTTGCCGAAGCCCGCCGGGCCGCGCTAGCATGCGCCATGGCGACCACGGCACCCCCGGCGTCCGCGCCCCGCATCGTCCGGCTGTTCGCCCTGGTGGCGCTGGGGGTGGTGCTCGCCGCGGGCAGGACTATGGCAGAGTCGTCGCCAGAGTCGGCGCCACAGTCGGGGGCCGAGCCCCGCTTCCTCTCCGGCCAGCTCCTCGTCGCGGCGCCCGAGATGCCCGATCCCCGGTTCGCCGAGACGGTGATCGTCATCGTCAGCCACGATGCCGACGGCGCCATGGGGCTGATCGTCAACCGGGTGCTCGGCTCCGGCCCGATCGCGCTGCTGCTCGACGCCCTCGACGTGGAGGCGGAGGTGGCTCCCGACCTGCCGGACGGCGGCCAGGTGCGGTTGTTGACCGGCGGGCCGGTGGAACCGCATCGCGGCTTCGTCCTGCATTCCGATGATTTCGCGGGCGCCAGCACCCGCCCCGTCGGCGACGGCATCGCCGTCAGCTTCGGCACCGATGCGCTGGCGGCGATGGCCGGCGGCCACGGGCCGCGGCAGGGCGTCGTCGTGCTCGGCTATGCCGGCTGGGGACCGGGGCAG